>NZ_CP018618.1:0-123705 GCF_002849855.1 Vibrio azureus | reverse complement strand
GGTTCGTGAGGTTTTTGCAACAAGTTCAGTATAATTACTGTTGTGATTGGTTGCGTATAATTGCAGAATAAATTCGTCTACAGTGCGTTGTAAGTTATTGAAAATATGATCGAAATATTAAGTGTTGCTGCGGCGATAATTGCTTCTGTAGGAGGAAGTACTCTAATCGTAGCAGCATGTTCTAATTGGTTGGCAAAGCTCTGGGCATCAAGAATGCTCCAAAATGAGAGAGCGTTACATGCAGAGAAGCTAGAATGCATAAAAAATGAACTAGATTTGTTAAAACAAAAGGATGTAACTAGACATCACGAAAAATTAGCAATCTATAAAGATGTTATACATTTAGTTTGTTTAATTTTGCGCGATTTGGAATCTGTTGCAGTTCGTAAGCAACCAGCCTTAAGCGAAGAGGTTGAGCGTTCGTTCTCACTAAATCGCACAAAGGCTTACGGTTATATAGCACTCGTATCAAGTCAAAATGTTTTAGATAAATACAATGATTTGATCGACTACTTTATCCCTATTGTTTACGAAAGTAAGCCAGGTTCATGGATTGAAATGCGAGGAAAGGCTGATGCAATGTTGAATGCTATGCGCCTTGATCTTGGTATTAACGAAGAAGAAATGATGTATCGGGGAACGCGTTAATTCAACAAACTTGTAAGTAGAGTAAAGAATGACTTCATCATCAATAAAAAAGAAAAGTACATACAGCAAGTCATTACAGGTCATTGTGAGTTGATGCTGTCAGCCACATAGTTCAAAACATAGCAAATAAGGATTAAGCGTTGGGTAGCTTGACGAAACGGGCCTGGTTGAACAAATATGTCCCTTTTCAGGGCTTGTTGATTTTTATGATAAATGACAGCAACATAGATTGAATGTAAACACGGAAAAACTCTGTCTATAAGAGTTATAGCAATTTAAGGATGACTATGTCTGAAAGTTCACCAGTTGAACAGCTAAGCTCAGAAATCGAATCTTATTTAAAATATAGGAGTCAATTGGTTGAGGGCGAAACCAAGGTTTCTGAGGGACTTGATAAAGCTGTGCTTGCAATTTCAAGTGCAGGTCTAGGTTTAACATTTACCTTGTTTGATAAGCTCTATATTGAGGGTAATGTTGACAGTTTGATATTTGCACAATCGAGCTGGTTATTTTTTGTGATCTCGGTGTTCTTTGTTTTATCTAGTCTGCTGCTTTCAGGACACTTGTATTATCGTAATAGGGAGCTTTCAGATAGAATTATTCAGAACAGAATAAGTATTAGAAGTGCGATTCAAAATGAAGATGATGAGGTTCCTGAAGAAGAGAGGTTTTCTGAGAATGAAAAACTAGTTTTTGTTGCTCGCCTTTCACACTACTTTGGTGCGATAGCACTGTTTCTTGCTATTGCTTTGTTTGGACTATTTGTTTTCCATAATACAGATTTTCAAAAGCTTGAATCAAATCAAGTAACAGAAGTTGGACAACCAACGGATACAACGGAGATAAAAGACGATGAATGATAAAACCCCACCTAGACCAGTTGATCAGCCAAGAGAAACGCCAAGACACGCAGTCCCACCGCCACCGCCCCCTCCGACTAGACCAACGAGACGCGGTTAAAATTGCTATAACACACGTTTTAAATCTGACTCGAAAACGCGTGCAGAACTCGCTAGCGCTCAGACATGGCACGCGTTCATTCACAGTTGGGTTTGTTCAACCCGCCAAAGATGTGCTCAGATAGGTACCTCAGAAACATCTTCAGTTTTTGCAACAAGCCCTTAAATCCGTATGGTGCGAGGAATCAGTTATGGCCGATAGGCGGCCAGTATGACTTGGAGAGTGACACATTTAAGGATGAGTGGGGAAAAGTGAGGTGATGCGCGATTTTTATCTGTCCAACCTCAAGCTTCAGAACCTAATCAAAAATTACATCGAGAAAGATAAGAAAGACGGCGATAACCCTGAACAATATCAAGGCTTTGACCCTGATGAAGCGTTTTTTAAACGCAAGAATGGTGATCACTTCAAAATTAAGCGTAGAGACACTGAAAGGGGCAATGTTACATACCATTACAACGCTCTGAATGCTCACATAAAGCGAATATTGGCAGACTCAGGCATCGAGCAGCCTAGTATTCTTTCAGGGCGTAGGGAGTAGGACGTTTGTAGTCTGTTTGAAACGGCAAGGTGTGGATACGCCAACAATTCACCTGATGCTTGGCAATAAATAAGACTCTAGAAACCACATCGAGGTTTATTGAAACGGACACCGTGAGTATGCTATCAATTGCTAATGTGACTTTTTAATATGGGATAGACACGTATGACAGGTATTAGTAAGATGCTAACAGAATTTTTGTAGGGATAGAAAAGGAAAAAACCCAAACATAGATGCTTGGGTTCTCTACTTCGTATGTCTACAAGTGGAGGCTAACGCCCGCGAATCTCGTAGCTAGTGGTATAAGGATAAGAAAAAATGACGCATCCGTCAATTGATTTAACTAACGTTGCGCTTTCGTTATCGGAAACTAGGCTGAAAACCTTTCAAGATTACTACGGACATCCGTATTGTATCAATAGTGCAATGAGCCTGTATGGATGGAATGGGCAGGTTAGTTCTGCGTTTATGTTACCGCTTCATATATGTGAGGTTATAGTAAGGAATGCCGTTCATCAGGTTCTCACGAAAACGTATGGTGAGAATTGGCCTTGGAGTGAGGCTTTCGAACGTTCTTTGCCAGCTAACGGGCGATACAGTCCTCGTAGAGATCTTATTAGTGCAAGGCAGCGACAAACGACCACTGGTAAAGTTATTCCAGAGTTGAAGTTTGTGTTCTGGCAGAAAATGTTTACCAGTCGCCACAAAACCCGCTTGTGGGACGCAGAGATATTGAATACTTTTCCGAATGGAACAGCTCAGTTAACAGCAGAACAGCTTCTATTAAATATATACAAATCATTGGAATCTATACGTTTAATTAGAAATCGGATCGCACATCACGAGCATTTAATTAATCGCAACCTGTATGATGATTACTCAAATATTGTTCAACTGATATCTTATCGATGTACTGATTCAGTTAACTGGCTTAAGTCGATTGAGCAGCTCTCACCACTGCTTTCAAATAAGCCAAATAGACAAAATATTATGCGCCCTCTAATATCTGGATGCCATTATCAACCAGTTCATAGGCAAATTAACTAGACATATTTGACGGGTTTTAAGGAAGGGTATACTAAACACATATGATAGGTAAAGTTATTACGGAATTTCAGAGAATAGCCAATGAAAAAGGTTGGACTTTTGAAGAAATCGCAAATCGTTGGGGTAAGTCGGAACGCCAGTTATCACGAATAGCAAAGGCGGCAGAACAGCGCGATATGGATGCTGTAAACTATTTACCAAAGAATAACAAAACTAAGTAGGGAATATTGATGCCTAGTGATGACCAGTATTTTGAATGTTGTCGCGTTAGAGGCCAGTTAGATAAAAAGTTCCACAATTTAAACGCCGAGGAACTGCAAATCCTCTCTTATTGTGAGTTTGTAATCAGAGAGTGGGAAGATAAGTACTTACCTTTTTAGATTATGAGGGAATAGGATAGTTGCCTCTGGGTCACAATCTACAAGCATCATTTCTAAGATATCGACTTCAACTTTAACCATCTCCACTTTATCTGCTTTAGCTTTGGCAATAATTGCGCGCACTTTTTTAAGCTGTTCATTGATTTCTTGCTCGATCTCAGCGAGCTCATCGTGCATCAGCTCCACGTTCCTGTTCCTCTTCAATTCATTGCCTAGAACAAACCTACCATGCTGATAATCAAACTTACTACTCAAAAAAACCTCTTTGCGTGACAACACAGGGCTTTTGGAAACAAGATGTTGATTAAGTCGCACATGGTGTGAGGTGGCCTGTAACGATCAGGCCTTACGGAAAATGACTATAGAAATAGATTGTCGAAACGATAAATAATCTATTTTGTGAAAATAAATACCGTATGATATGTTGTCTTGAGTGATTAGGTGTTGATGGTATGTTACGTGGCCGAGAAGTAAAGGGCGGTAGCGTTCTTAAACTATTTAAAGTTAGTGTTAAGTTACATTTCTATATGCGGTTATTTGAGCTGCTAGAACTTTCATAAGACCATAAATGCTATTGCTTTTTCGGCAAGATGGAAAGAACAAGGTTAACAGCCTTATCTTGCCAATGCCAAAAGCTAAACCGCGAAAGTTGTCAGGTAGTTGTGGCACAAAGAATGAGAAATAAACTCTCTTAAGTTCTTTGTTGATATTAGATAGTGAGTCCTTTCTCAAGCAGTTAATGGTAATAGATCTAGGTTGGAAAGATGTTTGGATTTGTCAAAAAGTCCCTCTTGTTAGATGCTCAAGCTAACATCACTGGGCTTGAAAAGCAGTTAAATGAAGCGAAAGAAGAGTTATCGAGTATTCAACAAGTTTTAGCCTCTCCTGAATATATGAAGGCTACAGATTTAATACAGATCGAAGAGGAGTTGTGCGTTCTTAGAGCGACTTGCCATGATGTTAGGGCCCAAATCGAGAAAGACCGAGAGGCCGCTAAAGAGCATCTTTCTGTTATAGAAAAACAGTGTGCACTGATAGTACAAGATAATGAGAGTGTCATAGAGCGCGCAAAGTCAGAATTGGCTGAAGAAACTTTGAACGCACATAAACAAAAAGACTTAATTTTGTCTGAAGCGAACGTCGATCGTGAAAAAATTATCAGCAATGCAGAAGTTGAAGCCCAAGCCATTGTTGATAACGCTAAGGTTCGTGTAGAGAAAGTACTAGAAGATATTGAGAAAAAAATCGAAGCAGGGGAAACCCGAGAAAAGCAACTTTCTTGTAGTATTGATAAGCTTCGAGAAGAGTTACGCGATTTGGAGTTAACTAAAGAACATCATGAGCTTCTATCTACAGTGACGCCATTTGAACAACTTATTGATGGCCCTACTAGCGATGAAATTAAAGTCTCTTTACAACAAGTAAAAAATAAACAGAAGGATCTGATAAAACAAGGTAACGCATTTGAGATTCTTCAAGACATTCTCTGGAATGACAATCTTGCTAAAGGCAAAGCAAGGCAAAAGAGACATGGTAAATTTCTGATAACTGCTTTTAATGCAGAAGTAGACAACATTATAGCCAACACTAACGCCCGTAATTTTACTGCTAATGCAAAAAAAATAGACAAGTGGTTTCAAAAGGTCAATAAGAGTGGTGATGATAGCTACGTAGAGCTGAATAGAACCCTATTATTTTTACGTTTAGAAGAGCAGCGGCATGTCTTTGAATATAAATATAAAAAGGAGATGGAGCTAGAGGAGCAACGATTCATGAAAGAGTCATTGCGTGAAGAAGCTAAAGTAAAAAAAGAGATAGAAAGCTTTGTCACTGCTCGTGAAAAGGAAGAAAAAGCTTTTCAACAAGATTTGAGTGATGCTCTAGCCAGAGTTCAAACATCTAACCAAGAAGAAGTAGAAAAACTCAACTCTTATATCGAAGAGTTGAAGCTTAAACTAGAACGTACGTCTTCAGAGAAAGAGCGAGCACTAAGCATGGCACAGCTCACAAGATCAGGATACGTCTATATTATCTCAAACAAGGGATCGTTTGGTGAAGATGTGTACAAGATTGGAATGACACGACGTTTAGAGCCTATGGATCGTGTTAAGGAGTTGGGTGATGCATCTGTTCCCTTCTTTTTTGATGTCCATGCGCTTATACCATCTGATGATGCCCCAGCACTGGAAAGCAAACTTCATTCTAAGTTTGCTTCTCGAAGAGTTAACAAAGTTAATCACCGAAGAGAGTTCTTTAACCTGACCTTTGAAGAGGTTGAAGAAGCTTTAAATGAGTTTGTTGAAGGTGATTTTAACTTGGTTCGGGATGTTGCTGCTACGCAGTACGAAGAGTCCAAGTTTTTAGAGGAAAGAGAATTGGTTAATGGCTAGTATAATAAGCGACCTAAAGCGTATTCAACGTGTATCCTCAGTTGTGACACGCGCTACTGAGCGCTGCTTTCCTAGCGCACAAGTATCACGAGTAATGTGTGAATATAGTGACGGTGAGTTTTCCATTGAGCTGTCAGCTACAGTTTTGGATTATCACGATATTGATGTTGATATTTGCTGTGTGAATGCTGAGAAATGCACATCAATGTTTATCGACAGCATCTTAAACTCAGTTGATAGGGTAATTAGAAGACTAGAGAAAGAAGAAAAAGAGTTTCAAAGTGATTT
The DNA here is from genome assembly GCF_002849855.1 of Vibrio azureus. Classification (NCBI taxonomy): domain Bacteria; kingdom Pseudomonadati; phylum Pseudomonadota; class Gammaproteobacteria; order Vibrionales; family Vibrionaceae; genus Vibrio; species Vibrio azureus. Next base: position 117,451 of record NZ_CP018618.1, on the reverse strand, counting down.
AAAAGAATACGGTGAAGCGTTCTCAGAAAGCCCAGCAGCGCAATTATCTTCTGCGTTAATGTACAAACAAATTGTAGCTGGCATTAAATCGTGATTATTCATGGCTTTCACTAGTCAATTAGGGCTTGTATCTATGTAGTATGAGACCATAGCGAATAAACTCGGGATAAATCGTAGAATGATGAGCGAACACGCCTAGTTGATCACCCATCACTGACACTGAGATTGACATAGCTTATGACGGGTAATGGTAATTTAGTCATCAATACCTATGCGTCAATAGAATTTTGAGACCATTAATTGAAATATAAAGATTTGTCGCGAGTTGTATTAGATCCATATAGCACAGAAAAAAGTATCGAATTGCTAAAGCTGCATGGAGTTAGTGCGCCTGATTCTGTAATTGAACAGTTTTACATTGAGCATAATGATAACAGTTCCTTTTTAGGTCTCTACGGTGATCTGTCACTTCCCGACTTAAAGTGGGATCTCGTTGATTTTGATACGTCGAAATTTTTGCAAATAGGTAGTAATGCTTCATTTCCCGATTTCCTAGAGGAGGTATCTGAAGATGCATCGCATTTCCATTGTGTTGGAGAGGATGTTATCGATTGCCGAGAGGTCGTACTCAATCATTGGAAGAAACATGGCACTTGGTTAACTCCACCGATTTTTATTGATGCAAATGTTCTTGGAGGAAAAGATGGCATACCTCATTTGGTTGAGGGGCATTCAAGGGTTGGATGCCTGCTTGGTATCCAAAAATATAGAATCATTCCTTTGGCTGAAAGGCACAAAGTGTATTGGGGCTCTCTCCGAAAAGGCTCATAACAAGGATTGAAATTGATTCTTGATACGTGGCATTTTTGCTATGTGTTAAGTTTAATCTTTAACGAGATTTCAGCAACAATCAATATTGCGTTACTCATTTTTTAACAGGGCTTTAAGCCTCCTAAGGGTAGGATAACTTACGGTGAATATTGAAGAAGAATTGTTAGATTTGTTAGATTATTCAATTCGAGGTAGCGATAATAAATATCGTGATATTCAACTGATATTATTTTTCTTTGGCTTTCGTGGTGAGCAGTGGCCAACACTGGAAGATGCAGCTATTAAGTTTGATGTCGGGGAATCCGAAAAGCGCCGCTCTGAGAGACCGAGACAGATCATAAAAAATAAGTTCACTAGTAAAGTTGACATTAGCCAGCTACCTGTAGCTAGAAAAGTTTCCGAAGTAATAGAAAGTACAGCTTTTGTAACTGTAAATGAGTTATCTGATAAGCTCACTAGGATGGAATTAGTGCCTGATAAATTCAGCATTAAGGGCCTACTCAACTTGCTACAGCAATTAGGGTTATGTGAAAATTATAATATTTATACTAATACGTTAGTTCAAGCGTCAAGAAATACAATAGGTCTAGAGAAAAAACTATATGTCTTAAACTCGACTGAAGTGAATGATATACGCGCAGCATTAAGAATGATTATGGTATTTCCTGGACTAGTGGGCATTGCTAATTTCTGCACGTTTTTTGAAAAGAATAAGCACTATAAAAAATATGAAGAAATTCTATTGGATATCCTAAGATCGAAGAATGAGGCATGGATATCAACAATTGAAGGTCAGATTTACTACATCATAGAAGATCGTGAAAATACACTAATAAACAATCTCGAAAAGATAAAAAATATCGCCTCTTCAGTGAATATAGATACACTTAGTATTGTTCTCGCCAACGCTTTTAAACGCAGAACTTCGCCGAAAGGTAATAATTACCCTAATATCAATGTGATCGAAAGTTATTTGAAGTATTCAAGGTTTACTAATTTTAATGGAACTACGGTTAAGTTGAAACTCGAGGCAACAAGCTTGAATGAAATTGAACAGGATGTTATCGATTTTATGCGGGGCAAGGGGCCTATTAGTTTCGTTGATGTTAAAAATTATCTGGAAACACTGAGCTACAGTAAACCTTCAATAGATAAAGCGATCCTAAATTCACCATTGGTATATGCCGATAAGTCCCTAAGGAAGAGTTACACGTACACTTTACTTGGCTCTGATAATTATGAAATAGTCGAGCGATTAGAGCGTTATAGTCTTTTCAAGGAGAAGCTATTGAACATTTGTGAAGACGGCACAGACTCTGACACGTCAGCAAATAGGAGAAAAGAGCAACATATCCTTCGTGAATGGCTGTTTGGGGATAAAGATACGGAAAAGTGCGCTTCCTGTAAAAATGAATTCTCGACCCAGTCTTTGGTAACTGCACACAAAAAACCAAGAGCCATGTGCTCTTTTAATGAACGGGTTGACCCTTATATTGTGATGCCGATGTGCAAGTTTGGTTGTGATCATCTTTATGAATTAGGAGTTATCAAAGTTCAAAATGGTGTAATTTGCTCAAATCTGCCAATTGGCTCCGGATTCGAATCGCAATATGTCAGTTCTCTTCTAGGGAAACCTCTTGATCAACAATGGCTGGAGGGAAATCAGAACTACTTTGAGACAGATGTTTAATACAAAGTATTATATTAAAATAACTACTACTCCATTTTTGTTTAGAGAAAGAACCAAAATAGGGATTATTAAATTTTACTTTATAACAGATAATTGATAAAAATTATAAACCATGCTCAGAAAAAATAAGATAATTAACTTTACAATTAATTCTGCTACAAATTTAGATAAAGAAATATTGGCAAATTGCTCCGTTGATGAAGGTGCTAATAATATTTGCATAAAATTGAATGATATGCTTAATATTTTACGAGCAAAATTAATAAATCCTTCAGACCTGTCTGATGCCGATGTAATGCTAAACTACGTAGGCGGTATTTTAAAGCCTAAAATTATCATGGAGAAACTAGATACGAAAACATCACCCAATGAGAGTCAAATACAAAGGAAATTAAGCCTTTCTTTTATAAGCGGTGTGAACCAACCTTCTGAGATAAAAACAAATTGGGCCGAACTGGTGTGGTCTGCACTAATGATGGGTAAATCAACCCTTGCTAATTTGGCCGCACCTTATAAAATTTATGACTTAAAAATGCGCGCCTTTATGCTACGAGCTCTACTTAGTGATAATAATCTGCAAATTGTACGCAGCCAAGCTTATCAAGATATGGAAGCGTCTGAAAAAGCCAATGCCAGCTTTTGGTTAGGGATGTTTATGACCAAGCTTATAGCCGCAAGAAAATTGAATTGCTACTTTGTAACTCATGCCCAAAACTTGAAAAGTGATGAACATTTAAAAAAGCTATTTTATACAACAAGTAAAAAATTACCGGATTTGTTCGGTTTTGTTCCATATCAAAAAACACTACTTGTTTTTGAAGCAAAAGGAACTTCCAATCAAAGAAGTAGTAAAACTATTAATAAAGCTAAATCACAACTCGAAGAATCGATTCACTTAAATTCTAATATTAATAGATATATAACTTATAGTTACTTCAAAAAGAGTGGAGAAAAAAGCTTGCTCCAAATTGAAAATATAGAAGTTGATAGTTCATGTTATACGATTGATAATAAAAGCTTAAAGCAACTATTAGAGAATTATTACCAGCCTCTAAAAGGTTTAGACGCTATTTCGATATCTAATTTAGAACAAATGGGCATTTACCTTCGATTTACCAATACACTAAAAGGATATTTAGAGGGGCAATCTGATGTCTTAGCCTTTTTGAATGAATTAAAACAAGTAGATAGTGAAAATGAAGTTCCTCTATTTATTGATCGCAAAGATTTAGTAAGTCAGGGGTATCAATTGTTTGGTGACGGTGTCGCGATCAGATTAGATCCAAATTTTTGGCCAACTCACTAAAGAGCTATAAAATTGCCATTATCCTGAGGAACCTTGGTATACACATCTACAAGTTTTGCAACACCACTCTATACAGCTGACCATCAAACAACTCTAAATGCAAGATTCTGATTGCTAATTCAATTATCGCCAATCTTAGCTTTAAAGAAATTACTCATACACATAGTTAATTATCATTTGAGCATTCGAACTTATGACGACTTCCAAAATCGATTTGAACGACCTACACGACAAGAACATAAACTATTTGATTGGTGCAGGAGCATCGTAAGCGTCTCTAAATCGACACCTTCTTATGATGGATCATTCTGAGTAACCTAATTTACTTCACTTATTTCCATCATGAGGACGTATGTCAAACCAGCTAACCTCCAAAGAGTGGTCTGCACTCATCCAAAATTATCATCAAAGTGAACTTTCACCCTCTGAGTTTTGCCGTCATCATGACATTGATCTCAAGGCCTTTAAAAGTCAGCAACGTAAATTAAAAGCTGCCTCAGACGAAGACAATCCATTCATCTCTGTCTCTCCACCGACTGCGCAGGAAATTGAGTCCGCTCGGGCTCGACTTCAACAAAATTATTCCTCTTTGCGCCTTGATGTCGGAGCCTGCCAGCTATATATCCCTGCATCTGTGACCCCTCAATGGTTAGCCCAAGTTATTCGTGAGATCACCCAATGAAGAGACTTATTGAAACCAGCAACATTTATCTTCATAAGGCCCCTGTTGATTTTAGAAAAGGGATAAATGGCCTGAGTTTAGTGGTTGAGCAGCAAATGCAGCTCAACCCATTCAGCGAGGCATTATTTGTTTTCTGCAATCGAACCCGTGACAAAATCAAAGTACTCTATTGGCAGCGTAATGGCTTCTGCCTTTGGCAGAAGCGCCTGGAAGAAGATAAGTTTGCTTGGCCACGAAAAATGCCCGGTTCGACTTTGTCACTCTCACAGGAGCAATGGCAGTGGCTCCTTGATGGCCTTGATATCGAAAAAATAAAACCACATCGAGCTTTGAATTACCAAAGTCTCAGCTAAAAATAAAAAAAACAATGGTATATAAGGAACTTAGACCAGTCTCTGCTGGTCTTCTTTATATGAAAAAAGATCCCACTCAACATGAACTCACTCTCTTACAAGCATTACTTTCTGATAAAGAGAAGCGACTCACTGAACTTGAATCTACAGTCCTCACTCTTCGCCAGTCGTTACGTGAGAGTGAGTCAATCATTCAATCTTTGGTTGAAAAGCTTAACCTGGCACGACGTAAACGCTACGGAGCCAGCAGTGAGGTCATGCCACCTCAAGATTTAGAATTCAATGAGGCGGAAAGCCATGCCGATACTGAAGAAACAGAAAGCGACGATACACAGGCCACGAAGCAAGACAAAGGAAATACGTCATCCGACTCTCGACGTGGTCGTCCTAAGCTTCCCGAAGACCTACCGCGTGAACGCGTTGTCGTCGATGTTGCGGACTCAGATAAAATCTGTCAATGCTGCCAGTCAGCACTTTGTAAGATGGGTGAAAGCACCAGTGAAAAGTTGGTGTACATCCCCGCTAAACTGTATGTTGAAGTCACAGAAAGGCCGAAGTACGTCTGTCGCGAATGCGATAGACAAGGGGAGAAAAACACCGTGGTAATGGCTGCACCACCGCCATCGATGATCCCCAAAAGCATTGCTACGCCGTCTCTGTTAGCGCAAATTATCACAAATAAATACCACTACGCGTTGCCTCTTTATCGGCAAGAATCCTTGTTCAAGCAGCATGGGATTAAGCTAAGTCGTAAAACAATGAGCCAGTGGATATTGAAATGTGCGGAAAAGTTAGAGCCGTTAATCGCGTTACTCAAAGAGAGCTTACTTGCTCAAGAGGTGCTGTTCGCAGACGAAACCACATTAACAGTCTTGAATGACGAGAGAAAGAAAAGCTACATCTGGTTGTATGGATGCGGTCCAGACCGCGGAGGCGATGCACAATCGCCGGGTATCGTCTTGTTCGATTACCAAGACGGGAGCCGTGGACACCACTGCCCAGCTTCATACTTATCTGATTACGGTGGTTACCTCCATGTCGATGGATATGAAGCCTATGAGAAAACTAATGCGAAGCTGGTTGGTTGCTGGGCGCATGCAAGACGTAAGTTCGTGGAAGCGGAGCAAAGTCAACCGAAAGGAAAGCAAGTTAAAGGAGGTAAAATCCAATGGGCAATCAACTGGTTCCAGAAACTTTACCGCATCGAACAAGGGATAAAAGGCAAGACACAAGAAGAGCGATATCAGCAGAGGCAGTCACAGACAGAGCCGCTACTGAAGGCGTTCAAAGCTTGGTTAGATAAATCGGTCTCCCAAGTCCCGCCGAAAAGTAAGCTTGGGGTTGCGATTAATTACAGTCTCAACCAATGGTCAAAGCTGACCCGTATCGTCGATGACGGCAGACTCAGTATTGATAATAATCGCGCGGAGCGTTCAGTGCGTCCATTTACGGTTGGAAGGAACAACTGGCTCTTTAGCAATACTCACAATGGTGCCCGTGCAAGTGCCGTCTTGTACAGTCTCATTGAAACCGCAAAAGCGAACGACTGTGAACCGTATGAATATCTGGAATACGTGTTCCGAGAGCTTCCTAAGTTGAAAAGTGGAGATGTTCATCATCATCTTCTACCTTGGAACATGCCCAAAAGCGAATAGTCGATTCAACCAATGATAATGATGTTTTTGTTACATGGAATTTTTGAGGTTTATCGCAAATTTGACTCACCTCTAATGATTAGACAAACAATGCATTATTATTAAACCAGATGCTTATATTTTATGCATGTCATATGAGCGGCTTTATAAGGAGATAAAGTATGGAATGGATAAGAAAAGTACTAGGTTTTCAGACGAATGAAGAAAAACAACGTAAGCTAAAAGAAAAATTGGAATTTGCCCTTTCGCAATCTGTTGCTCGTTAACATATTTCTCCCTTCTTAAGTACCATAGACACTGTATCGAATACAGTGTCTTCAATAATTAACCTATTTAAAAACGCTTACAAAGAAGCATAAAAAGCCCAGTATGGTTATCATACTGGGCTTTCGCATTAGAGATAAGTTGTATCAGTAGGTATACGATATTAATAACCTACCTTTAAAAGATATTAACATTTTTAAAAATAGTAAAGATTTTCAATCATAAGATAAATTAACTCAGATCATACTTTCAATTGGTTGTGCCGAGTTACTTAGTAATTGAAAGTCAATGAGTCGATTTAAAGACGCTTACGGAGCATCGGCAGGTCTATTCCCTACTCTTGCATTAGACATGCAAACTGAGGGGAAATGGGAGACGATAGAAACTTTGGCTACCGAGTTCGATTCTATTGACGCTAAACACCTCAAAGCCTTGCTATTCATGTATTACTACAAGGAATGCATTAAGCCTGTCAGTTCTGTTGATTTCACTGCCTTAGAAGACGACGAGCAAGCAGTCATCGATAATTATAAAAAGTTCATGAAATTGAACCTCGAAATTCTTCGCCGTAAACGAGGTTACGACAAAAAGATTAATTTCTTCACCACGAACTACGATTCCTGCCTAGCCTATGCAGCAGATGAACTTTACGAAGAAAAATCCATTCGATTTAACATCAACGATGGCTCTCGTGGTTTCCATAAGAAAATCGTTGAGGCTCGTAACTTTGATTGCATGACAACTGAATCAGGTATTTTCGACCGAAACAAAGAAGTCCAACGACAAATCAATCTTATCCACCTTCACGGCTCTGCATTCTGGCGTAAGCACAACGATTCTATCCTCGTTGATTATTCTTATGCGAATCAAATCGTTTCAGAGTCCTCAATCGACAGCATTTACTACGGTGACTTCAAAGAGATGCTAGAAAGTGGCTCTCACACGGTGGAGCAGTTGTGTTCAATGATTATCGATGATGTTAACAAAGCGGCATTCGAGAACATACAAAATGACTTCTACAGGGAATATAACCAGTTACCTATCGTAAACCCTACGAAATGGAAGTTTCACGAAACGGTATTTGAAGAACACTATTACCAGATGCTGCGTCACCTTAGTTACGAGTTAGAAAAGCCAAATAGCGTATTGATAGCCTTCGGGTTCTCATTTGCTGATGAGCATATCAGGAACTTGATTAAACGCTCTCTGACGAATCCTACTCTACAGGTATACATCTGTTGTTACAGAGAAACCATCATCCCTGAATTGCAGAAGTATTTCGCTGACTTCAATAACATCAAGTACGTTGTCCATGAAGAAGGTGAAGCATTAGATTTCTCTTACTTCAATTCTCATGTCCTAACACTTGGTGAGGATGACACATGAGCATCTTCATTGGTGAGGTCACAGCGGTAAATGGCATTCAAATTACGTTGACCGTTGATGAGACATCGAACAAAGACACCATTTTCTATGAAGGTCAGCGATACAAGGGTATCTCTATCAGGGAGTACCTTTCAATTCAGCGTGGCTTTCGTGACATTGTATGCATCGTTGAGGGTGAGTACTTAGATGAAAGACGTTTCCAAGAGAACACGGATAAAATCGAGTACGTACGAAAAGTGTATGTTCGCCCTATTGGTTATATTGAAAATGGTAATTTCTTTGAAGGCATCAAGTTCTTACCGTTGATCCGTGATCCAGCCTTCCTGTTACCTGAGCAAGCCTTAAAGACAGTATATTCATCTAGTGCTGAATCAAATTTCTGCATTGGATCATTGTTAAAAGAAGGTATTGAGATATCTCTACCTTGGCAGAAGTTATTTAATACTCACATTGGTATTTTTGGAAACACTGGTAGCGGTAAATCAAATACTCTAACTAAACTCTTCACCACTTTATTCGATGAAAAGCACGAGCAAATAAAACCTGTCAGTAAGTTCGTGCTGCTTGATTTCAATGGTGAGTACATCAAAGATCAAATCGTATCACTGGAACATAAGTACTCCATAGATCTGAATACGAATACAGCAGTCGATCAATTCCCGCTAGCAGAAGACGAATTCTGGAATGCGGAGACGCTTTCAATTCTTTTCCAAGCCACCACCAATACACAGAAGCCGTTTATAAATAGAGTCCTGCAAGGACGCTCAAAGTATGGCTCTGGTCAACAGAGTGCTCTAAGTTACTTAAAGTACACGATTAAGTTCTGCTTCACTTCTACATCTCAAAAACCAGAAGTTCTTGATCTCCTCAAAAGCACTCTAAAGAACACTGATAGCATAGATATCCTCAAAGATGTTAGTTGGCATGGGAGTAACTTTAAAATCCGTGTTGGGAATGGTTTTAAATTCTTCAATAACGAAAGCCAGTATAATCTCTACATCAAAAGTGCCGTTGATAGTATTCTGATTAATGACCTTGACGCATTTCAGGAATTTAAAATTCTATGCAAATTGAAGTTGATTAATGATTTGATGTACAACTTTGTTCAATTCGATCACATACAACCACTATTAAAACGTGCCGAGTCCTCGCTAGGAGGCTTATCCAAGGTAATCAAAGTTGAATCTAGTATTGCTGCTGACGATAAAGCACTAACCGTCATTTCGCTGCGCAACTGCAACCAAGATGTGAAGAAAATCATTCCCCTTCTTGTAACGAAGCACTATTACAATTCTCATAAGAATCAAATCAAGAAAAGCCCACCAGAAAAGACGCTGCACCTAATCATTGATGAGGCACATAACATCCTTTCTCAGCAATCAGTACGTGAACAGGCTAACTGGAAAGACTATCGTTTAGAGTTGTTTGAAGAATTGATTAAGGAAGGTCGCAAGTTCGGAATTTTCCTAACGTTATCGAGCCAACGCCCCGCTGATATCTCGGCAACAATTATGTCTCAGTTGCACAATTTCTTTATCCATCGTTTAGTTAATGACCGTGACCTGTTCTTACTGGATAACACCATCAGTACATTAGATTCTGTTTCTCGTTCATTGATTCCAAACTTATCACGGGGCTCTTGCATTATCACTGGTACATCATTTGATTTGCCCATGCTAATCCAGGTGGATGAATTAAGACACGAAAGTAAACCTGACAGCAATGATGTTAGCTTGAGTAAACTTTGGTGAGGCATGATACCTAAACTTTAGCAAAGTTACAGATAATGCAAGGAACGCAGAGCTTATTGCAAAGATATTGAATAGCTCGTTCAGGAAGGAGGAGCAATTTCTACCCAAAACCACTTAACCAAAAATCAATTTTTTTTAACATCATCATGCATTCTTGTACATTCAATAATGGTTTTTATGATCCGAATCAAATACCCGAGATAGTATTTTAGTACACTGCGCGCGCAAATCTGCAGACATATGAAGTTACTAAGCGTCATTCAAAGAAGAATAGAGCCGATACTTCTTGTAACAATTTAACTAGCTTTTAATTATTTAAGTCATCAAGCCAAGCTAAGTGCTAGGTGGTAATTTTTTGTGAGGTATTTCTATGAGAACTCTAGTTCTACTTTTTTCTATTTTGTTAGTAGGTTGCCAATCTACGACTGGGAATTCTTCCTTTGCGCCAAATATAACAAATATTGGCCTTGGTAAGTTGGCAGTTATGTCACCAAACAATACATATGTAGAGGATTTACTTGTTGAAGACTTGAATAATAATAAGGTTAGTGCAGTGTCTGGAAGAAACATTGCGGCATTTGCAAATGATCTTGAAGAGTTAAAAAGTCTTCTCAAGAAAAATGATGTTTCCCATCTACTGCTTGTGAACAGCCAAGTAGGGCAGGAAGATATACGATATACTGGAAACATCAATAACAGTCAGGCGAATGTAACCTCATGGGGCTCGGGCTTTGCTTCTGCATCTAGTAATAGTATTTCAACACCTATTTACTCATCTTCAAACAGTGCAGCTGCTAAAGGTCAATTGTTTACTGTTGATGGAGAGTTAGTATGGGTGGCAGATCTAGTTCTAGAAGCTTCAGGCTCTCTTTATACTGGAAAAAGAGCTATGGCTTCAGGTATAGCTGAAGGCTTTATAGAAGAAATGACAAAGAGCAAGCTTATCGTAAAATAACGATTTATGAGGAGCTTGATTTTGTAGATTTTATTATTTCGCTCAAGGTCAAGTTCCTTCTACTATCCTTCACTCACCGCTCAGCTTTCATTCTTTTAACGACACGCACAACTGTCCTGGCAGAGACACCAATCATCTTGGCCGTCTCATTAATGCTCATTTGGTTATCGACTCTGAGCTTGTAGATTTTTTCATGCAGTTCTAGGTCAGGTTTCCTCCCTTTATATTTCCCTTCGTTCATGGCCTTCTCGATGCCTTGCTTTTGGCGGCGGCGTCTATCTTCATAATCCTTTCTAGAAATCGCGGCCAGCATGTCCATCATCATGTTGTTGATGGCCTTGATCATCGAGTTGGTGAATTCATCAGAAATTTCTGGAGCCAGGGCAATATGACTGGTAGGTAAATCCAGGCTAATGACTTTCAATTCCTTCTTGTACAGCATTTCCTTTAATTTAGACCAACTCGCTTCATTTAAACGTGAAAGGCGGTCTATCTGCTCAATGATGATCACATCTCCTTTTTGAGCATCATTAAGTAATTGCAGTAATTTAGGTCTTTGCAGAGATGCACCAGATTCTTGCTCAACATACCATGCAGCAACTCGCATGCCTTTTTGTTCAACAAACTGAGAAAGTGCGCCTTTTGCCCTTTCTGCATCTTGCTCACTTGTTGATGCTCTGAGGTATCCAAATATGTACATAATGTCCTTTCTATGACTTTTAGGTTATGACTTTTTAGGGTATGTCATTTATATTATGACATTAATGGTTTTTGTGCCACAAAAGAATACTGGTCTTAGGGTATACCCTAATGACATAGGGTTAAATCTACTAATCATTGTTGCAATGATTAAGAGGTCGACGTGTCAAATCAGAGGATAAGTCAAATACAAAAAGAAATTTTGTTGAGGTTGGCGCATGCATTCGTAAAAGGTACCAAGGAAGTAAAATCAACGTTCCTGAATCATGCAGTGAATCGAATGATGGGGAAGACGGTCCATCCCAACAATTTTCGAGTCTCTTGTCGAACCCTAGAGGAACGCGGCCTAATTATGCGCAGGAAAGAAGAGCTGGACTGGTATGTGAATATCACGCCTGAAGGATTTGATTTGGCGTTATGCTGGATATGTGAGGGAAAATCTTAAAATGTTAATTAAAAAATTATTTATTACATCATTAATTATTCTAACTAATCAAGTTCAAGTAAATCTGGTAAACAATATTAACAAGGAGAACATTGTAGTTAATCATCTGTCAAGTGCTGATACTCTATTAACTTGTCCCATTGGTGATATCTATTGTGATGCAATATTAAGAGGTTTATGAATTTATTGGGCTTGTCGCAACAAGCCCTATTAGAGAATATGAAGAATTTTATGTCGGTTTTCCACCTGAACATGATAAATATCTTTACTTTCAACTCGAAGAATGTGATTACACAATAACTATTAATAAAAAAGAGTGGTGGAGTAAAATTATAGAATTTATTTCTTACTGATAACCATTAATAACAATTCCGTTACTGATGTGATGAAATTAGCTTGTTAAAAAAACGAGGCTGTTGCAACAAGCCCATGTTGAGCATTATACTGATAGTAAATGATATTTACCCAACACCTCGACTCTTCCTATAATTAAAACAAAGGTGAACAATGTTAAATAAATCAAGTTTTGTACCAATACCGTTTAGGGTAGGTGTTAGCGTGGTTCACTACATAACACGGCGTTATATTACAAAGGCAGGGGGTAGTTAATCTAATGGAGCGTTTTAAAAATTCAATAGCATCTGCTGTTTCTCTATATGTAGTAATCAGCGCGATTAATGCTTTTAATTTATCATTTGAAATTAATCATACCTATTTTAGTTCTCTTCTTGTTGTCTCTATTCTATGTCCTTGCATATACCTACTAATCAAGAAAAATTCCGAGATTAATAAGATCTTCGCAGAAAGAGAAAAAATTAAGATCGAGATTGCAAATTCTTATCCAAGCACAATGAGTATTAATGATATTTCTCATGGTAAAAATGAAGGGAAATGGTCTTATTGGCGTGAATATTTATCAGATTTCTTTATTGGTTTAGCTTTGTGGGGTACTTTGGGAATCGTGTTCCTGTACGGTTTATCTTCTATTATTCATGAACATATAGATGCACATTCAGACTATAAAAAAATAAAAGTTGTAGCTATCAGTGTTCAATGTCCTCATCATACTGCCACTATTCAGGTCTGTGATTTGATAACAAAAACTCAAAATGGTGAACGCTTAGCTTTAAAATTCCCAACAGAAAACGCTAAAAGCGTCATAAACGGTAAAAAATATATAATTGAGTCTAAGCATTCTTTTTTTGGAAAATCGTTAACTAGTTACCAGCAATTGTAATATAACAAGCTGTTTAACAGAGGCAAAATACGGTTTTGTCGCAAACATTTGGATATTCTGGTATTATTGGGCTTGTTGCAAAAATTGAAGATGTTTCTGAGGTACCCATCTGGGTGCCTCTTTTTATGCATAAATTCCAAAGATATTGAAGAGTTCATTGAGGAAGGCGGATCTCTCCTGCATCCTCAGCTTCGGTTCATCACGACGCAATCAAAAATCAAACTGGCCTTTGTTCAAGGTTGTTGCAACAAGCCCCTCTAAAGACCCTGCGCTCCAGGCTAGCTTTGGTACGGGAACGTTCTTTAGCCTAAAAGACAAGCCGAAAGAAAATCTTGGAATGGATGAAAAGGAGCTGAGATAACATGAAAAAGAACGATATCTTGCTAATTGGAATAATTGTTACATTATTTATTATTTGGGTTTGGATGTCTGTGTACATACATAATAGACAGGCACTTTTTAAAAACGTCGTCAATTTTAGTGAACAGTCGACATATAAAATCGCTAAAAGTACAGCGATGTTTGGTGTTGAGCCTGAAGGGCGTTTAGGCGACATGTTTGCTTGTTTAACAAAGTTCCGCCGGACATCACACAGAGTACCATCAAAAGGCAGCTCCGGCGAAACAGGGAGGCTATCAATGTATGTCGACGGCCGTTACAAAATAACTTCTTATATAGTGAACGGCGAAGTGTTAAGTGCAAATCTGATTGAGTACGATAAAAATGGGAAATATGTTTACGATAGTGGTCAAGTCACCCTTAATTGCGATATCAAATTACTGAATCGATTCGATTGGGTTTGTTGCAAAAATTGAAGATGTGTATGAGGTGCTTATCTGAGCACCTCTTTTCATGCGTCAATTCCAAAGATATTGAAGAGTTCATTAAGGAAGGCGGATCTCTCCTGCACCCTCAGCTTCGGCTCGTCACGACGTAACCAAAAATCAAACTGGCCTTTATTCAACATCCTTATCCCCTCAAAACCTTGAATCGTTGACCAAACCCGCTGCCATAGCACCGCACACACCATAAGATAAGTCCAGCGGGTTGTGAGGTTTTTGCAATAAGCCCGATGTAACAGACATTCTGCCTATAGAAAGCACGTTTTGCCTAGCCTTTTGAACACTATAAATTTATAAACTTTAGTAACATACCTAAAAAACTAAGTTCAATGAGGTTGGTATGTCTGCCCCCCCCCTGGCTGTAGCTTTCCCTTTCCTAGTCGTACTTCTATGTACTTGGAAACATGGGTTCTGTCGCAAATTTGTGAGTGTTTAAAGTGAGTAATGGTTTTTTTGAGGTCTTAAAATGATAAAAAGTAAAGTTCCTATAGTGCTTTTAGCCTCTATTGTGGTGGCCGTGGGGAGTAACTACTCGTACGCGGCAAAAATTGTAGAAGATGGCCAGATAAGTGTTAATCCCACCCCCAAAACTCCAGAAAGAAGTACGAAGTCAATGGTGCTAACTTTGGCGATGGTGGACTTTGATAAAAAAACGGGGATGATAAATCGATATTCTGCATCGTATCCTAGTATTATTATTCCTAAAGTATTGGATGGTGTAACAGTTAAAGAAATAGGGAAGTTGGCGTTTTATGGCAACAATCTCACCAGCGTGACCATCCCTGATTCGGTGACCACCATTGGGAAGAAGGCGTTTGGTGACAACAATCTCACCAGCGTGACTATTCCCGATTCGGTGACCACCATTGAGGGGGAGGCGTTTTATAGCAACAATCTCACCAGCGTGACGATTCCTGATTCGGTGACCACCATTGGGGAGGGGGCGTTTGCATTCAACGAACTCACCAGCGTAACTATTCCTGATTCAGTGACCACCATTGGGGAGTTGGCGTTTGACCACAACAATCTCACCAGCGTAACCATTCCTGGTTCGGTGACCACCATTGGGGAGTGGGCGTTTGGAGGCAACAATCTCACCAGCGTAACCCTTCCCGATTCAGTGACCACCATCAGGAAGGGGGCGTTTTATAGCAACAAGCTCACCAGTGTGACCATTCCTGATTCAGTGACCACCATTGGGGAGTGGGCGTTTAGAAACAACAATCTTACCAGCGTGACGATTCCTGATTCAGTGACCACCATTGGGGAGGGGGCGTTTGGTGACAACAATCTTACCAGCGTGACGATTCCTGATTCAGTGACCACTATTGGGAAGTGGGCGTTTGGAGGCAACAAGCTCACCAGCGTAACCCTTCCTGATTCAGTGACCACCATTGGGGTGGGGGCGTTTGCAAACAACAATCTTACCAGCGTGACTATTCCTAGTTCGGTGACCACAATTGGGAAGTATGCGTTTACAAACAACAATCTTACCAGCGTGACCCTTCCTGATTCAGTGACCACCATTGGGTATATGGCGTTTGCAGAAAACAATCTCACCAGTGTGACCATTCCTGATTCAGTGACCATCATTGGGGAGTTTGCGTTTGACCACAACAATCTTACCAGCGTGACCCTTCCTGATTCAGTGACCACCATTGGGGAGTGGGCGTTTGGAGGCAACAATCTTACCAGCGTTACCATTCCTGATTCAGTAACCACCATTGGGGAGGATGCGTTTGCAGAAAACAATCTCACCAGCGTGACCATTCCTAGTTCGGTGACTACCATTGGGCAGGAGGCGTTTGCAAACAACAATCTTACCAGCGTGACCCTTCCTGATTCAGTGACCGCCATTGGGAAGCGTGCGTTTAATGGTAATGCTCTTTCTACTATCAACAATGCGCCTTCAGATGGCTTTATTTTTGCTCGCAATGAGGATGGCACCGAAAACAAGAAGGTTGTTATTTCCTATGGTGGAGCAACAAAGGAGGTAACCATTCCCGATTCAGTGACCACTATTGGGGAGGGGGCGTTTTCGAGCAACAATCTCACCAGCGTGACCCTTCCTGATTCAGTCACCACCATTGGGAACTGGGCATTTAATAATAATGCCCTCTCTACTATCAACAATGCGCCTTCAGATGGCTTTATTTTTGCTCGTAATGAGGATGGTACTGAAAACAAGAAGGTTGTCCTTTCCTATGGTGGAAGAACAAAGGAGGTAACCATTCCCGATTCAGTGACCACCATTGGGTATGGGGCGTTTGCTTACAACAATCTCACCAGTGTGACCATTCCTGATTCAGTGACCACCATTGGGGAGTATGCGTTTGCAGGAAACGAACTCACCAGCGTGGCCATTCCCGATTCGGTGACCACCATTGGGAAGCGGGCGTTTGAAGAAAACAAGCTCACCAGCGTGACTATTCCTGATTCGGTGACCACCATTGAGTATATGGCGTTTGCAGAAAACAATCTCACCAGCGTGACCATTCCCGATTCGGTGACCACCATTGGGGAGGTGTTTGATGATAGTGTGAAAATTAAATGGAATGTAAGCGTCTTTAAATCGACTCATTGATTTTCAAGTATTAACACAGATACGAGCTTGTTGCAAAAATTGAAGATGTATCTGAGGTACCTATCTGGGTGCCTCTTTTCATGCGTAGATTCCGAAGATATTGAAGAGTTCATTAAGGAAGGCGGATCTCTCCTGCACCCTCAGCTTTGGCTCGTCACGACGTAACCAAAAATCAAACTGGCCTTTATTCAACATCCTTACCCCCTCAAAACCTTGAATCGTTGACCAAGCCCGCTTTCGAACCTTGAAGCCGCCGGTAGCTTCGATAAGCTTTTTGATGGGAGCGTGGTCAGATTCAATGCCATTGTTGAGATATTTCACTTGTCGATGTTCTACATCTTGCCGTAAGCGGCCTTCATGCTTGAGACGATCAATGGCGTTCCCATAAGACGAATGTTTGTCAGTATTCAATGCGTTGGGATGAAAGGAAGTTTTGTAGCGACGTAAGCAGCGTTTGAGAAATTGATAAGCGGCCTCTTTATTACGCTTATGAGAGAAGAAGAAATCCACCGTTTCCCCACGTTTATTGATGGCTCGATAGAGGTAATGCCATTTGCCTTTCACCCTGACGTAGGTTTCATCAAGCTGCCAGGAAGAATCGATGCGAGTGAATTGATAACGGCTTAACTTCTTATGTAGGATAGGTCCATAGTGGATAAACCAACGATAAATCGTGGAGCGATTCACGAATACACCGCGTTCGGCCAGCATATCACTGAGGTTTGCGTAGCTCATTACGGTAGTTCCATACCACCGCACACACCATAAGATCAGTTCAGGGGTGAAATGCCGCCATTTGAATTCAGACTTGGCCATAACGCATTGCTCAGTGATGATTCATAGTTAAAGTCTGGCGGGTTGTGAGGTTTTTGCAACAAGCCCGATGTAACAGACATTCTGCCTATAGAAAGCACGTTTTGCCTAGCCTTTTGAACACTATAAATTTATAAACTTTAGTAACATACCTAAAAAACTAAGTTCAATGAGGTTGGTATGTCTGCCCCCCTGGCTGTAGCTTTCCCTTTCCTAGTCGTACTTCTATGTACTGGGAAACATGGGTTCTGTCGCAAATTTGTGAGTGTTTAAAGTGAGTAATGGTTTTTTTGAGGTCTTAAAATGATAAAAAGTAAAGTTCCTATAGTGCTTTTAGCCTCTATTGTGGTGGCCGTGGGGAGTCACTACTCGTACGCGGAAAAAATTGTAGAAGATGGCCGGATAAGTGTTAATCCCACCTCCAAAACTCCAGAAGGAAGTACGAAGTCAATGGTGCTAACTTTGGCGATGGTAGACTTTGATAAAAAAACGGGGATGATAAATCGATATTCTGCATCGTATCCTAGTATTATTATTCCTAAAGTATTGGATGGTGTAACAGTTAAAGAAATAGGGGATTGGGTGTTTTATGGCAAGAATCTCACCAGCGTGACCATCCCTGATTCGATGACCACCATTGGGGAGTCGGCGTTTGGAAACAACAATCTTACCAGCGTGACTATTCCTGATTCAGTGACCACCATTGGGAAGAATGCGTTTGAAGAAAACAATCTTACCAGCGTGACGATTCCTGATTCGGTGACCACCATTGGGGAGTATGCGTTTGGAAGCAACAATCTTACCAGCGTGACTATTCCTGATTCGGTGACCACCATTGGGGAGCATGCGTTTTATAACAACAAGCTCACTAGTGTGACGATTCCTGATTCGGTGACCACCATTGGGGAGTATGCGTTTTATAACAACAAGCTCACTAGTATGACGATTCCTGATTCAGTGACCACCATTGGGCAGGGGGCGTTTGGACACAACTCGCTCACCAGTGTGACGATTCCTGATTCAGTGACCACCACTTGGGAGTGGGCGTTTGGTGACAACAATCTTACCAGCGTGACGATTCCTGATTCAGTGACCACCATTGGGGAGGGGGCGTTTGCAGAAAACAAGCTCACCAGCGTGACGATTCCTGATTCAGTGACCACCATTGGGGATGGGGCGTTTACAAACAACAATCTTACCAGCATGACCTTTCCTGATTCAGTCACTACCATTGGGCAGCAGGCGTTTTATAGCAACAAGCTCACCAGCGTGACGATTCCTGATTCAGTGACCACCATTGGGGAGTATGCGTTTTATAGCAACAAGCTCACCAGCGTGACGATTCCTGATTCAGTGACCACCATTGGGCAGGGGGCGTTTGCAAACAACAATCTTACCAGCGTGACTATTTCTGATTCAGTGACCACCATTGGGAAGAAGGCGTTTGGTGACAACAATCTCACCAGCGTGACTATTCCTGATTCAGTGACCACCATTGGGAAGAAGGCGTTTGGTGACAACAATCTCACCAGCGTGACCATTCCTGATTCAGTGACCACCATTGGGCAGGGGGCGTTTGCAAACAACAATCTCACCAGCGTGACCATTCCTAGTTCGGTGACCACCATTGGGGATGGGGCGTTTGCAAACAACAATCTTACCAGCGTGACCTTTCCTGATTCAGTCACTACCATTGGGAAGGAGGCGTTTGCAAACAACAATCTCACCAGTGTGACCATTCCTGATTCAGTGACCACCATTGGGGGGGTGGCGTTTAGATACAACAATCTTACCAGCGTGACTATTCCTGATTCAGTGACCACCATTGGGGAGTATGCGTTTTATAGCAACAAGCTCACCAGCGTGACGATTCCTGATTCAGTGACCACCATTGGGCAGGGGGCGTTTGCAAACAACAATCTTACCAGCGTGACGATTCCTGATTCAGTGACCACCATTGGGTGGTTGGCGTTTAGAGACAACAATCTTACCAGCGTGACGATTCCTGATTCAGTGCCCACCATTGGGCAGGGGGCGTTTGATGATAGTGTGAAAATTAAACGAAATTAATACGTTTTTGGGGGTTGCCACATTATTATGTGGTAATGCCTGAATGTGTAGGATATTACGTGTCCACATCAAATTTAATTTGGATGTAGTGGCCTACAGGGGCTTGTTGCAAAAATTGAAGATGTGTCTGAGGTACTCATATGGGTGCCTCTTTTCATGCGTAAATTCCAAAGATATTGAAGAGTTCATTGAGGAAGGCGGATCTCTCCTGCACCCTCAGCTCTGGCTCGTCACGACGTAACCAAAAATCAAACTGGCCTTTATTCGAGGTGTTTGCAACAAGCCCTTATACATCACTCATCTGACACGGCTCGTAGTTTGTTAGCATTAGAGCCTATGGCCCCTGACTCTTCAGATGAACAAAAAAAGCAGCGAGAAAATACAGCCAAAGAGCTTAATAAACACCAATACGCAAGGGTTGATTATGCCGTTACAAAAAATCACTAAGATTCTGATTTTAATATGCACCGTGAGCTTTATGGCGACATGCACATCTTCAACGCACTTTCCTAAAGATTTTAAGCCTTGGAGTGTCCGTATCTATCACCCTTACCTCTATTCAACAAGTGCTTTTTATGTTCAGGGTTATAACAAAAAATACGATAAAGTATTCCCTCTTCTCAGGCCTAGCTATTCATTTTATATGTATTCAATGAGTGACATTCGGCGCGCTTTAGGTTGGCAAGCGTATGATGGTTATGGTGTCGCTTTAGCCATCTCAGGAACGACTTCTCAAATGGATCTTGGAAGTAAAATCCTTCCAGATCAAGTTTCTATTGAATGGGAAGCGTATGATTATGCAATTTATCAGACTGTACTTAATGTTACCGATGAAATGAAAACCGTTATGCTGCAACCTCATCCAGAACCAATGGGGTGGGATCAAGATTGTTATCAGACGACTTTTGCGTTTGGGTTATTACCCGATGGGCGAGCCAAGGTTTGGTTATATGGGTGTCGAATTTTTACGTATGTCGGTGAGCTTGAGCCAAAGAGTAAAAAACGAGAAAAGCCTCGCGCTTATTACGGTGATGATAATGGCTTCCATTTGAGAGCGAATGAACTCGGCGCCAAAGCTGAGCCTATTCCGTGGGAAAAAGTTGAGAAAGTGTATTACTCAGCAAAGAAGTACACGGTGAACACATTAGAGGAGGCCTTGAAATGAGCCGTTCTGTCATCACCAAAGGATGTAAAACCACAACCAGTGGTACCGTACTCACTGGGGTTTCAAATTTGCCGTTATCTATGTCTATTGTTGTGCTACATATTTTTTATGTATTTTTAATGATTTCATACGGGGGGGATACCGTTCATTATGGCAGTCTGGAATTTATGCCACAAACGTGGCTTTGGTTGTTGGTTAGTTTTTTCTGTTCGTTTCTTGCTCAAAAAATGAAAAATGACAGTAATCGAAAAAATTTTTTAGTTACTTTATTTAGAGTTTTTACTCATTTAGTTACTACTTTGATCTTAATACTTAACGTGTTTATTACTGCTTTCCTTTCCACTTTCAAGTACTCGATCTGAATGGGTTTGCTGCCTAAGTCTAAAATGCGACCAGTTTGCCGTGCTCATTGAGGTATTCTGGGCTTGTTGCAAAAACCTCACGAACCGCCAGACTTTAACTATGAATTATCACTGAGCAATGCGTTATGGCCAAGTCTGACATAGCCACATCAGTGATCTTGAAGATAAACAAAAATGTGCTTAACAACTGGCTTACTCAGTGAAAAAATTAACAAATTAGAAGGGTATAAAATGCTAGCAAATATCTTAAAAAACAATATAGATAAGTACATAAACGATAATTTTATAAGACCCTACTCCATTGGTTTTACTTTAGTATTTGATGAAAAGGAAAATCCTGAAGTCCTAATCGGAATATCTTCAGAAGAAGAAGTTAAGAGGTGGAAATCTGAACATAATGAGAATGCAAGGCATTACGTTTGGAATACAACTGAATATGAGCATTTTGAAATAGAAGGTTTCCATAATTTCAAATTCTTTTCTATAGATAACAAGTATAGAGAAGACTATTTATCAGAGATAAATTCTATGATTAAAGAGCTCGATATGGAGTTTAGAAAAGATGGAAAGAAGGTTTATATATTCTCAAATGATGTTGATGATGATAACTTTCTTAATTATCTTAAAAAATCACTATCCAAAGAAAGCTTAAATTGTCTAAAGTCAGAAGGTCTATTATAGAATGTGGCTCATAAATATCCTTTTAACTGCCTTTGTTCTGCTTTAATCAAACCGGACACTTCAATAAAGGAATATAATCCTATTATTGAGGTCACAGTACCTAAAGTACCAGATAATAAAAAACACTATAACCACATATGCCGAAAGTGGTGAGTGCTTTCGGTATAATCTTTACATAACTTACTAATAAGGTAATTGGCTATGTATATGCCACTGGATAATCTCCCAATTCTTACCGACGAATATATGACCCAAAAAAAGCAAGAGGCCTTTGACTCTAGTCCATTATATGAGTTTACCTTAATAAAAGA
Organism: Vibrio azureus; assembly: GCF_002849855.1. Classification (NCBI taxonomy): domain Bacteria; kingdom Pseudomonadati; phylum Pseudomonadota; class Gammaproteobacteria; order Vibrionales; family Vibrionaceae; genus Vibrio; species Vibrio azureus. Next base: position 95,369 of record NZ_CP018618.1, on the reverse strand, counting down.
AAAGCCTAATAGATATGCTGCGATTGTTATTTGGTTCTTCTTATCTAGTATCGTGGTTTGGTTTGCTATATATGACCCTTTGGTCATTGATGTCTTTTATATGCTCTCCGCTATATTCATTATAAGTATCGCATGTATGCAAAGCTACTACGCTGATAACCCTAAAACAGAACAAAAAGTTACTTTGAATGAAAAAGGATTTATTGTAACTGAAACGTCCTTACTACCAGATTTTTACTGCAAAAGCTTACGCTATTCGGGTTACTTAGGCATAGCTATCGCTGTGGTTGGTACAATTATAGCGGGCCCCCTTATTTTAGCTGGTGCTGGAGCAGGTATATTGGCCGCGTTTAAGATGTATAAAGTAAAAAATGTCCCTAGTGTCCAAGTTTGCCCTTTTAATTCAGATATACAATACGAGGTCTATCCTGTTTCAGCGGTTAGGTATAAACATAACTTAAAAGAACTGCGATTTTCGCCGAATATTGTTATGGAAGAAGAACGGCCCCAATTATTTAGAAGAAACCGTAATTTTTACTCCATAGACTTTGCTATCAATGAAGAAGTTAAATATAGATTGTTTCAGCAACTTGAAAAAATCGTCAATGTTGTTGAAGTGGAAGAATTTCGTACCCCAGAGGCCTCTTAGCATTTTCCATCGTGGAGTTCGGTGTGTCTGAGCACCTCTTTTCATGCGTAAATTCCAAAGATATAGAAGAGTTCATTGAGGAATTCGGCTCATCACAACTTAACCAAAATAAAACTGAACCACTTTACAGTGTAATAAATAATGCAACAAAAAACTAAAGAATATCTCACCTCCATGGGTTGGAGTAGTGAACGTATGGTTGAATTACCTGAAGAATATGCAGCGTATTCAATCAATGATAATGTCAAAAGCATATTAAGAAATATATATGGACTCACTCTAATTAGTAAGACTGGTCAGAAGAGGACTTTACGTCTAACGAGTAGGAATTTTGATTGCTCAAAAAGAGATGTTCAGGAAATGATTGAGGATTATAAACTCCCGTTAGATTTGTGCCCAATTGGCTCGCTGTCTGAATTTGGAGGATACCTATACATAGATAAACAAGGGGATTTTTATTATTTAGATGGAGAACTATGCTTTTTGGGTTCAAATTTAGATGAGTTTATTGAAACGATGGTTTTCTATGAGAGGGATATGATCGGGATTGACGAGCCTGAACCTTGTTGTTGCATCAACTACCCAGAAGAAATTAAGAGCAAATTAACATCCTCACAAAGGCTCACTTATTTTGATGGGCAAACACCGGCCCCCTGGTTGTATGACATCGAATTAGGTTTTATTCCACTCTAAATCGGTCTGTTGCAACAAGTAAAGTTATATCTGGGGTGTTCTTATGAGCACCTCATTTTTATTCTCTGGTTAATAATGTTTCCAGAGCCTGTGTATCTAAACATTGACCTATGTCTTGATGAGTATTGTCACAGCCTAAACAGGACATTACTAAATTGTGCCTACACCCTTGGTGCGTATTAATAAGATTATGTTAAATGGAGTTATTGAGCGCCCCTCTTTCAGGCATGATTAAGCAAAGTGATTTTAACCTAAGTTACAACGTAACCTAGGTTGTGCTGCTTACCCATTAACTAACCTTAGGTCTTCAACCTTTAAGCTTTGCAAGCTGACGTTTGTATGATTCTTCATAATCCGCTTGAGTCGGAATACGAGGAAATAAGGCATCCAAGTCCATATTTTCAAAGTTTTTAGCAAGCGCTTGAGGGATAAATAAGGTCATCTTTCGGTACTGCTCAAAACTGCCATCACTATCTTCATGCTCATAGTAATACATCATACTTTTGTATTTCCCTGGGTCTCCTTGCTGACGGATACGATAGATATAATCGCCTTGCGCTTCCATATACCATTTGCCTGGTTGCAACACGATACCTTCTGGCGCCTCTTCGATTAGAGTGCTTGGATCACTGAAGGCATAAGCATAATTGTGTTTGTCTTCAATACACACAAAATAACGGTAAGCGGGGCCTGGCCTAAAGCCACGCTCACAATGTGGCGACCACAAATCTTGTAACCCAATCAGAGACATATCTGAAAGGCGGTATAAAATTTGATCATGGCCTAGTATTTTATAACCATTTCCATCCAGATTTCTGCGTGTAGCGGTCCAGGTTAGTCGGTCCAACGCTTCATTGATGGCAAATGAACTTGTGTGAAGTGCTCGGTAAGTAAAACCGCCCTTTTCAAATTGGAGTGTAGCCGGTGTTAAATCTTCAACCTTGCCAGTGCTCAGCTCTAAGCGACTCACCCCGACAAAGGCTTTGCCACGGAAATAATAATATTTGCTATCTTGACTGAATTGAGCGTAACCGCAGTGATCGGTAGTTTGGAGCAATCGGCGTTCTTTTAAATCAAACACCATACAATCTGTACTGGCATTACCAAAGTAACTCATTTTTAAGTAACGACCATCAGGAGTACGCTCAGCGGAACCAGGATAAATTAAGCGGTCACCTAACTCTTCTCGGCCCACAACTTTGCGTATATCAGTGCCATCGATGTTCATGGTAAATAAGGTCGAGTCTTTACTGTATGTGAACATTAATTGCGGCTGAGTATATACTCTATCCCACTGTTCCATAATGGCTTTTTCTGGAAAGTGAGTAACAATACTCCATTCTACTTTATCTACTTTTTTACCGTTTGAGCCCCAATCAGTAAATTCTTCAAGGTAAACTTTTAAATCAAGCCTTTTTTCGAATGCAGTAAGTTCTTTAGGCTGACTGTGAAACTGCACCCAACCACCTACACCGGTAGCCGCAACAATGATGACGCCTAAAGCAATCCATAGTGTTGTTTTCTTCATGTACTTTAATATGACTAAGATTGTTATCACCCAAATGAAAGTGCGGTGTCTTTACATCTAATATCGAACTAAATTAGCACAGACAGTGATTGCGTTTTTACTGATTTGATAGCTGAAATGATGGTGTGCCCAAAATTTTAGCAAGCCCCAACGTAAAGCCTCAACTTGCATACTTTTTTGGACCCACCTAGAATTATAATTACATGGGTTCAAAAAAGTATGGTTTGTTATGCCAGTTTATTTAAGCTTTGGAAAGAATATCCAAGGGAACTTCTTTCACATTGATGCACAGCAATCAGGTAGGACTCCATTAATCTGCCCTTTTTGCTCTTGTCCCTTGATTGCTGTGAAAGGCGCTAAAAAATCAGCACACTTTCGTCATGATGGCGAAACGTGTCATGAGTCACTCAATGAAATTCCTCAGATACCGGCTTGGCATCACTTTCACCTCAATTATCCATTGAAGGTTGTTGAAACATTGAAGCAAGGTTATGACGCGGAAAGTAAATCACCGAACGTCTTCAAGTTAAATGCCTCTCACCTGCCGCACTCGCTTCATCATGAACTGTTAGAACATGATGTTTGGACCGATAACGTACTATTTACCGAGACTGCAAAAGTCATACTCGGTAGTTTAACAATGGAAAGATTCAGTAAGTGGATGCGCGACCATTTACAGCAACGTATACAGGACTTACGTCATGCTATCGAGCAAGGTCAACAACATCGTGCTTGGTTAGAGATTGAATCGCATCGTCAACAATCGATACTCACCGCCTCACTGTATTTATTTGAATATCAATTGGGGGATGGTTCAATCATTCATAAGGTAGGTCGGACATCGAGACAACCAGAGCAGCGCCTTAAAGAAACCGTCCAGGATCTTGAAAAAGCAACAGATCAAAGTGTGGTAAAAAGTAAGATTTTGCGTGTTGTTGCCAATTGTGGCCATGTTGAACAGTATGTCTTTCATCGCTATCACAACCAAGTAGCGAAGGTGGGTTTGCACACAGAATACCTGCTACTTGATGACAAATCATTGAAGCGATTGAAAGCGGAATTTACAAAGCTGACCAACAATCTAGAACCCTTCAACAAAGCGGAGCGGTTCGTCGTTACAGGCCGTTGGAAGTATGAAGAAAAACGCCTCGCAGCCTCTAAACGTGGCATCGAGCTAACCCAACGAGAGAGCGGTAAGTTTGGTCGTCCTAAAGGAACTACGGTCAGCACTGATGACTTTCTGGTAAAGCACTCTGATATTGTCACCAGTTTAGAACGTGGCCGCTCTATCAACCAAACAGCAGAATTTACAGGTAAAGGACGTTCAACCGTCAAGCGTGTAAAAGCAGCCATGAACAAATGAGGGGAAAACGGAATATGGCACTTTGAATACTCATTCATGAGCACGATTAACGAGGAAGTTGCAGCACTTTAAAACGATTAATGTCTCGATCATTCATGGGAATTAGCATCGGTTGAGGTCCTCAAAGCTCAGCGTGTTCATTAAGCATAAGAGGACATTTTAAAATTGCTCAAACCGGACATTACTAAATTGCGCCTACAAATATTGGACAATTTTGATTGAGGATGTTGACGGTCAAAGGTTGTTAAAAGGAGCACCCCTTATTGGATACCCCTCGTTGACAAGTCTAATAATTTTTAATTAACTTCCAAAACATTGTAGAACATTGATGTTCCACATTTTTCCTTCCATCCACAAAAAGCGCGTGATGCTTCTCTAGTTCTCGAACTCTGTTTAATTGGCTCTCAAGATCCTGCTTCGTCTTGGTGTTTAGTAGTTGTTCAACATCTTTGCTCTTTGGGTTATTGAGGCGGTGAGCTATCCATGCTGTCATGTAGTCGCTATAGCTGTTCTCGTTAGTCTGAAAGTGGTCAAGTCCTTGAGTGGACAACAGACACCCCACGCCGAACTCACGACCTTCTTTGAGTATTTTTCGCAAGCTTGGGAAATCCTGGCTCATGAAGTTGTCTGCTTCGTCTACCAGGATTAACTTTTTCAAAGCTCGGTACTGACCTGATGGATTAGGCTTTGGTGCAAGGTGCATTTGTGTATAGAACTGGTCAAGCAAAACGGCAACGATGAGGTTCTGCAAGTTTGGATCAATGCCACCCAATGTTACGACTACAACATTTCCATCAAGTAGGTCATAGAGCGTCTTACACTTCCTTCCGTTGTTCTCAAATATCTCGAAATCATACAAGTCAGAAAGCGCAGAAGTCAGCGAATCTTGTGGAACCTTGCGCTGACCATTATAAACAGCGATAACGTCCCTCAGAGTCGGTGGAGTATTGCTGTATGTACTGACATCACCATTGTCTATGTTTTTGTTCTCATAGGCAGCGAGGATGCAGTTCTTTAGCATTTGCTCCTGCTTTACTCCCAAACGAAAAACTTTGCTCAATGTGGAGATGAAAACCTTCGCATTGTTCATTAACGCTAAGCGGTGGTCTGAGTGTAAAGCAAATGGGTTAATCGGTAGATTGTTCGCCTCTAACACGGTTGCACCAGTTGCGTTAACGAAGTCATAATCAACGTAGTCTGACTTGTAATCAAAGATGAGGATGCCAAGTGACTCACCATCTGTGTTGAACTCTTTTTGTCTTCGAAGCTGTGTGACGATACTTTTCACAGTCTGCGTCTTACCGGTTCCCATAGTGCCGGCGACAGCAAGGTTAGGGTTTAAGTACAAACTGGTATCCGTTGGACACCAAAGCATGTCTTCACCAGTTTCCTTTGATTGTCCTACCACGATAGATATTTCATTGTTCGGCGCACGGTTTGATGAGCTGACCAAAGGAGAGGGCTTTTCATCAGACTTCGTGCTCTTAGCCTGACTGATGTTATCTGAAGCTGGCTTGTTAGAATGTGCGTTGTTTGACTTCGACAGTTCCGGTTGAACGCTATGGGTTTCTGCAGCGAGGTTACTTTCTGCTGACAGTGTTGGTTTGACTGGCTGCTTAGGTTTTGATTTGGCTTTTTTGCCCTTCACTTGGTAAGACTCAGGAATGAGGTTGTCAGACATACACTTCGCGGGTTTATGGCGCTTGAGTGTGAATGCCAGGTTCTTATTCAAAGCATCGTAAAGCTTATCAGCCAAAATGAGTTTCTTCTTCGCCCTAGTCACAGCAACATAAATCAGATTCAATTCATCTTCAGCAAGTGGCTGTCCATCACCGAACGCTGCTTCAACGGCACTAAAGTCATCAGCCAGCATCACTACATCAGATTCCAAACCTTTACTTCCATGTGCGGTGCATAATTTCACAAACGCTTTGTCAGGAATAATATCGAGCGTCCACCTTAATGCCATTATTAGATCCATGAACTTATCACGGTCCTCTTTAAACCAATCGATAATTACCTTTGTTTCCAAATCGCGTTGCTCGGCAATTAGCTTGTCAATGTTGTCGTACTTCTTATAAAAGCCTATACCTTCACCATTCTGTGAAATGTTCAAAATTGACTCTGCTTTCACTAATGTAAAGCTGGCTTTGTTGTCCGTAACAAACACAGTCGGAATTTTTGATTTATAGCAATCAATCAGGATATCCAATAAGTGAATATTGGTGTGAGCAATGTACAGCATATTGTCAGAGTCATCATAGTCGGAGCCTTTTATAATCTCCGTATCAAACCCTCGACCCGTGATTTTTACGCTGGTATCGTAGTGTTTTAATATCTTGCTGGCTAAATCTGCTAAATCTTGCCCATATCGAAATGAAATAGATAAGGGAAATGACTCACACGGAACCACAGTCATCGCATTAACGCCGCCTTTGAACTGATAGATATTTTGGTACTTGTCACCGACAAATATCTTCTGAATCTTTTGCGACATAATGACATTAACAAGAACTGGTGGTGCGTCTTGTGTTTCGTCAAACATGACGTAGTCATAGTTAATTACTGGTTTTGAAAGTTGCCAATATTTAACGTAACCATCATGAGAGCAATAGCAATCATTGTTTGTGTCAAACATTGATTTCAAAAGTAAGTTGGCATGATTGACCAAATACAATAAAGCTTCCTGATTTTGGTTCGACTTTATTGCCTTGCTGTTAACTTTACTGGTGACTAACTTTTTGGCTTTTTCAGTAACGTGCAACTCTGTTAGCTCAAGAGATGCGGTTTGAATAAAACAATCACAGATATCAACTAATACACGCCAATTATTTTTCATGTCTAATGCATTGAATAATGGATTGTCTAAATTGAACTCTGAATGGTCTAGTACCATTTTCATGTTAGGCTTCAAATTAACTTTTCTTAAAAAGCCTGCTTTTACTTCCTTACAGAACGTTGATAAGGCATAAGAGTGAGATGTGTATATGTGAACATGAGTACCAACAAACAAACTTCTAGCTTCACGTTCAAGAGATTTGTTATAGCAAAGGTAAATACCCATTTTATTTTTCTGATATTTTTCTACAGCTCTTAGGAATGTACTTTTCCCTGAACCTGCATAAGCAAAACCTTTAACATCTTCTTTTGCTTCAATTGCATCCATTAAAGCATTCATCTCATCTGTTAAATCATGTTCGCCAATTGTTCTCACTTTTATTTCCATTAACTACATCCTATTTTTTCAATGACTCTTTAATCGCTTTGATAGAACGATTTGTTTTCTCAACACGATGTTTAATTTCTATTGCCTTGATTTTTTGCTTAGAACGTTTTGAAGCCCAAACTACAGCATTATGAGCCTTACCTAAATGTTTTAATTGGTAACGGACTTCTGATAAAGCATCTTCCATTTTTGTTATAAGAAGAAGCTCCCATTCCTGTGCCTTACCAAATTGTGATGCCTTGTATTTCCCACTTTCAGGAACAGCAATAGATTTCACCAACCGCAAAGTCTTATTACCATTTCTAACAAATCGAATTTCATGCCAACGAACACGGAAACTAAATCCTACAAACTCTATTCGCATTTCGTAATTTGTAGACTCTATGTTTTTCTTGTCAGAATAGTCCCTGTTGAACTCTCTCTCTGCTATAGCCCTTCGCCAAACACCTTGAATCGCTTCTGTCTTTTTATACAAGCCATCTATTTCCTCGTAGATAGCATCGACTATCGCTTGCATACACTCTCCAATACTAGTGATTATGCTATAAGTTGATTTCATCAAATTATACCATTACAAATGTAGTAACCAAAAAGGTAGGTTTTTGGCACTATAAGATACGGGGCCAAAAAGGTAGGTTTTTGGCACTTACATTTAGAGCTTGCCAATGTGAAGATTTCTATGGAGGTTTTTGGCACTATGTGAACGCTCTTGTGATTTTTAATTGTGAATGCTGTAATATGGTTCTGGTTTATTTTTACTTATGAACTATATTTTTTGGAAACTATATTTATTTGTTACTATATGAGTAAATGGAGGTGATTATGGAAGACAAGTCAATAAACATATTGTGGAAGTTTGCGGATACTGGTGTATTCCTAATCATAGTCGCAATTCTTTCTTTTGGCTATCTAAAATATGGGTTTAGTTTGTTTGACGCTATTATAGGTGTTTGTTGTTACCTTGTTTATAGAGCATATTTCATTGAAGTAGATAAGAGTGTAGGTGTGAATAAGAAAGCTAGAACTTATGATGATGCACCGATTAAAATAAGACGTTAGGAGTTAATTTATGTTTTTGTGTATTGCTATATCTTTTTTTTCTATATTGTATATAAATTAATTAAAGGTGATATTCAATGTGTCTATGGTTCATGTTTAGGTAATTCTAGTTATCCTGATGTGAAGTTCAAAGGTGATGCAACTATAGATAAGGATGGTTTTAACACTATTAAAAATAAATATGATGAAAGCTTATAAAAACCTTGGAAGAACCAAGGTTTTTTATTTTTCTATCGGAGTATATCATCAACCCCTACTGGATTGTAGTCACTATCTATTGACTGTAATCTTTCAACTTCATTTCTACTATTTTCATCTCTCCTTTCTTCTTGTTCTATTTTTTCATAGTGGGAATAATTAGTGCTGTATTCACCTGAATCATCATTACCATTGGCTAAATGGCTCTTTGTCTGTCTTTAAATTACTATTAAACATAAGCTAGCCACTTTCTCCTATAATGCTTTCCTCAGATTGGTTTTCATTATCATTGACTATAGCGGGTAAATATTTTTTATCGCTGCTCTTTGATGTTGAGGCGTTATTTTAATAATCAATTTGTTCAGGTTATTTATATTCACTTTCGTATGTGAATAAATTAGCCATTTCTCCACTGACATCGTCAATAAACCCACTAACTGTTTCCTTTAATTGTTCTAGATTATCCAACGATTCACTGCTGTCCAAGTATTCATTTAGTGCATTGAACTTTTCAGAAATCATCTCAGTTGCTTCTATCTCTGCCTGTCCTATTGGTGATTCATAAAAGGCAGCTCTCATAGTGTTATATGCATTCGATATTGTTTCTTTTGCAGTATTTACCTGTTCAGAAATTGGGTTTGCAACGTATCCAATTTTTTGAGAAATATCGTCAAATATATCACCAGCTAGCATGCTAGCAATTGAGTCCTTTATATAATCTTGTGTATGTCCCATAGGAACAATATTGGTATCATCTTTAATTCCTAGCTTTTGCTTCATATCATCGACTTTGTCTTGATACTGTTTAAATTGGTCACTGTTGAAGAACTCATCCCCAGATTTTTCAACGTTATTGGCATTCTTGGTGAAATTATCCATCAAGTTAGTTCTACTTTCGGATAACGGATCATTCTCATCGACATTGAGACTACTTGGTACTACACCTTTTGTTGGACCCACAATTTTTTGTCTATCCAAATCACCATATTTAAGATTGTTTGGTAATTCTTCAGATATATTTGGATTGACTCCATTAGTTCTGATCTCTTCAGGTGATGATGGTTGTTGTCCATGGTACTGACTAAGAACTGCTTGGTTATCTTCCATATTTCCTAGCTCGTTATTCGTTATCATAAACGCTGCTAGTTTGGCACTGTCAGAGTCTAAATCTGTAGCATTTACGCCACCATCCATTTCCTGATAGTTCTGAGAAAACCTTCTTAGCCACTCAGGATTATCTCTGTTTTCGTTAATCTGTTTATCGAGGCTACTTTGAACATTTTCGTCTTGTCCAATCATGGCTAGTCCCATTCTTACGTCGTCGTTCATGATTGACGCTGTATCTGTAGCACTTACTGCATTTTGGTATTGATCTGTGCTAGCTTCTACCTCTTGTCTCGCTTGTGATACCCTCTCAGCTCTTGAGTCCATTTCGCTGTTATTGGTGGTAACAGACTCGCCATTTTCGTAGGCTGCATTTTTTGCTTCATCGAACTTAGCTTGTAGGGCAATTCCCTTTTCGCCTGATGTTGCGTCTTTATATGCTTTGCCTACATCTGACGATAAAGATTCTGCAAATTGTTCAGCCGTTTTCCCACCAGTACCGACCACTTGGAGCCCGGCAGACATAGCCAGGATAAATTCGTTCTTCTCTTGTCCCTGTAGGCCATATGAGTCAGCAAGAGATGTAAGGTGCTTCTCAGCGAAGTTTTGCATGGTGCTAGAGCCGGAATTAATAGACTGACCTGCCTTTAGTATCTCGTTAGTGCTGAAAGCATTACCATTCGAATTGATTAGGGCATTCTCGACTGCTTGCTGGTAATTAGCTTGTGCCGTTTGCATCCTAGTTTGGGCCTCTGACACAGAACTTGCGTTCGCCAAATTTCTTGAAATGTTGCCGACACGCGATTCCGCGCTCTGAGTCATGGTGTTTCCATACGCATCACGAGTACCGCTGTTTAATGATCCCCAATCTTCAATAGCGCCACCCTGTTTCGCTATTTCCGGTGTGGCATCTGTGTCTTTAGCGGTTGCTGCTGCACTTTTCATTGCTCCCATCATCGCCATGCCAGAGCCGGTAACGAGCGACATAGCCATAGCCGGTACGATAGTAGCCGCAATCATTCCCCCTAAGCCTAAGAGATCTTTTGCTTGCTCAAATATTGCTTGTATCCATTCAATTGAGCCAGTTTCATATTGCAATCCTATCTCTGTCACAGCTCTAGCCATCTGTCCCATAACAACACTCTGAGCGACAACCAGTAGCATCGGGATTAATTGAATGACCGTAAGCATCTGTAGGAATAGAAGGAGCGTTTTGGAGCCTACAGAGCCACATAGCGCCATCAATCCAATGAACGGTGTGAGGGCGTATAGCAAGCATTCCATTATGGCAATGAACTTGTTTACGATTTGTACCCACATCTCTCCTTGAATGATCCAGCCGTAATTTCTCTGTTCTACGGAGCTTTGTAGGTTTTCTGCGTAGTCGGAAGCGTTGTTTTTGTGGTAGAACGATAGCTCACCTTCTTCAGCGAGTTTGCTTGCCATCATCGTTTTCATCAGATTACGATTCATAGCAGCATTAGCGCCAATTGAAGCGAGGACATCGCTAGTAACACTCTCTACGTTCTCGCCAGTACGTACCCCCATTCTCTCGTTGAAGTAGGAATACATGGTGACGAAATCACCAGAGTTGATCATAGTGATAATTTTCGAATATGCGTCCATACAGGATTGTTCTTCTATAACTCCGCTTGAGCGCACTAGAAATGTTGCGAATGACGATGAATTGAACTGAATGTTGGTAAAAAAGTCCCCTTCTTTCATAGTTCGAGTCAAACCATCTCGCTTTGCTTTAACCATCGCACAGTCACGCATGTAATTGTGGAAGCTAGGACAAAATCTATAGCCGGATAATACAGAGTTACCATCCCCTGCCGGACAGGACTTATACGCGATATCTCTATATGCAGCCAATGCTTTTAAGGGGCTTAGATAGCCCCTCTCAGTAACACGTTCCTGCGGGTTGGTAGTGCCGAATGCGGTTTCAGTCAGTTCAGCCAGCTCTAGCCCAATATTACTGATTAGCGAAGCTGGTACAGCGATGGCAATAGGAATGTTGTCTATGGTGGTAGTCGTGCCATCATATCTATTCTCAATGCCGACTGTACCCAATGTATTGAATCCAGCAACATATATGAAAAACGCCGCTAGTAGTCGTGGTATGGGTAACTCCTGTTTTCCATCTGACAATGAAGAAAGCATAGCGATAATGAACACTAATAAAGCAACAGCCGCCGCTGCTGCTTTGTAAGTTGAGTTAGCCGATATTGCACCAACAGCGTTAAAAACGGTTTGAAGTGTTACCACATCCCCAAAGCTTACAATGTTCCAAACCATAATTACTTACCTGTCAGTGTATTGGTTTCACCTTCACCAAAGTTGACACTATCAAGCTTCACTTTGATATCTTGGAAATCAGAGTCTTTAGATAGAAGGTTATATTCTTCCAGATAGTACTTAGAGCTATCTAGGAGCACCTTTTCAGCTTGCGTCTTCGCTGATTCTTGACTGTCAGTAGTGAAAAGGTTTTTAAGAGCCGCTTGTGTTACTTGGATGTATGACGTTATTTGCATATATGCGAGATCAAGAGCCAAACGCTCCGCACAGGTATTGGCTATGTAAGTACCAACCGTAGCCACTGTGCCGTTAACCGCAGCTTGGTAGATTTTTTGATTACAAAATTGACCAATCATCGTTGGGAACTTGAGAGTTTGTTTTGCGTTAGTACTCCACTCAGTGTCATTTTGGTAGGCAACAATGACACCATCGCTTCCAAGTAAGGCATCATATACACGATCACGTAACCCTTTGATAGTGACAGATTTAGATGGTGCAAGCGGTGCATTTAAACAGCCGTTTTTATCCGATGTATCACAGTCATAAATTTTGAATGTGCCACCGTCTATTAAGTCGGTTAGTCTAATGGTACGTCCCTGGTACACCGTAGGCTTAGGATCTGATTCTGGGTCACTACTTCCGTTTTTGATTACTACTGTACCAATCATGGTCATAAGTAACTCTAAGAACTCGTCATCTCCACCGTATAGGCTATGAACTTTGCTTTCCTTCATCGCTTTCCATGTCGCATTGATAGTGATTTTCTCCTTCGTGGTTGTAGGATCAGCTGTAGCCAAAACTTTAGATGGAGAGTGACCAGCTTCATTAGCCCATCCCCATGCTTCGTTTAGGTCTTCCCATTGACCGCTGTTGACACCGAGAGTCTTCGCTGATGTATCGGCTTTTGCCGTTGTCGCAAAGTCTATTCCCGCATTAACAATGCCTTGCGCCGCTTGGCAGCTATCAATATTAATGTTGTTGGCAAACTGCGCTGTTTTTTCCAGAGAAGTCATGATCTGTTCACAGGTTGGACACGCTGATTGCAAAGCCAGTTTTACACCATATCCAAGAGCATTAGCGCCAATTGCCTGAAATGTTTGAATAAATTCATCTTTGTTAATGAACGAGAAGCTACCGCCATACAGATTTATCCCACCACACCCTGCGGATACTGATGGCGCGGTTGCAGATACTAAATTTGAGCGTTTGATAGGAGCTTTCATAAACAAGCTGCCACCGGATATCACGCCTCGACGGGCAGTGTTATAGGCATTAGGAGTTGTTGTGTTGGTTAGCATATTGAAGGTATCGCGCATTTGGTCATTTATGCTTGCAGTAGCAAGTGGCGTATTTAATAAGCTGACCATAAACAAGCTGCCCGTTAATAGATTTAGTTTCATTGCAGTAATCTCCTTGTTTATTGCGCTGATAAGCTTTGTTGATAAAGTTTTTGAAATTCTTGTGGGGCATTCTCAGGAACTTGAAGTCCACTGGTTACGTAGCCATTTGGATCAACATAAAGACCGCTTGGTTTGGTTAATTGGTACTGTTGTTCGTCAATCAGACCTGAACGCAATGCAGCAAACAAAAGGCGATCCTTTAGGTCGGTTATGGAGTGCATCCCCTGACCTACTAGTTCAATTGCTCTGGTGTTTGGGTTGAACAGGTACGTAGCGGGTAGGACTTGAATACCTAGTGATTGGGCTTGTGTTGTGTTGACTTCAAAAGCTTCACCAAGAACGGTTGGTGGAGGTGTGCCATCCATTGAAACAGGGAATATAGTGAAGCCAAACTCCGACTGTAACTGTGCCACTAGCTCTGCTTGCCGTTCACTGAATACATCTTCACTGCGGTAGAAGAAATATAAGCCGGACTCGTTACCCATTTCTTCTAGTAGCGCATGCTTATTTTGAGATGCTTGTACATTCATAGTCTTCATCCCAAAGTTAGCGATTGGGCGAGATGAGGTTTGGTCAAGGAACGGTTCAGCCATTACTGCTTTTTGTCGTTCCATACCAAATGCAACGGCGCGGTCACGCATAAACTTTTCTAAATACAGATAAGTTCGCATTGCCTCCTGGTCATATGGATTGTTCATCGCGGCATCAGCATATTTTTGAAAATTCTCTCTAAACCATGCGCTTGATAGTGGCTTTTTTTCTGGCTTGGTTTTGGCTGGCTTGGGTGTAGTTAGCGGTTGTTCCTGCTTTAGTTTTTCTAGGAACTTTTCTTTCTCATCTTGCGGTAGTTGTTCATACCAATACCAACCTTTTTCACTATCTGCGAAGTATTTGTTATCGCTGCCACTTTCGTTAGCTAAGGTTTGTTTCTTGGTTTGCGTTGGTTGGTTTTGCGCGTGAGCAAAACTGGAAATGACTACACCTACAGCTATAGGTAGTAAGAGTTTGTTCATTTAATAATCCCTTAGTCTTAATTCGACGGAATGTGTTTCATCTCTTATTGACTCACACTTTTCGAATTTCCAAAGTCAGCGAGAAATGAGGCTAGATTGCGTTGCGGGTATTATTAGAACAGTGTGATAAGCGAACAACTTAACAATGTTAAGACGTTTGGTGTTGGGTGTTCAGAGGGAAAGGTATCAAAGGAGTAATTGTGTTTAAGTATAAGTTAAAGATGTCCCACACGCCTTTGGCGTGTGGGTTATCTCAATTAAATTTCTGTTGAACCAACAAATTGATCACCAAGTAGAGCATCTGCCCCGCAATATCCCCACTGCTGCGGGAATAGCCGCGATAGCCTGACTAGAACATCGTGTGTCCAGCCATTCATTGGCGCATTATAGGTAGCTAACAGTTGACCTTCTAAACTCACAATTAACAACTGGTTGAACCGGTTCGGCGTGAGAATATCAGGCTCTTGTGGAGATTTAATATCTGTAATGAAACGAATCATTAGCAAGCCCCCATCCATATTTGTGTATGATGATGAGGAAATTTGCTTGTGCCGTGTTCAACTAAGACATCATTCCAATCAATAGATTTAACTCCGGTTGGGATATCCCAGGTCGGATACATAATCGCTACCCATTCATCGCTATCTTCTAGGCGTTCTGCAAGCCCCATAGCAGCATCTAACCCAGCTTCTACGGTTTTGCCATGAACAACACGCTTAGTGTCTTTATCAGCCCAAACAAAGATGTACTTGACCCCTTTAGGTGGCTGAAAGCTTTCCAAGATAGTTGATGATATACACGCCCATACGGGTTCATTTTGACAACCTCTGTCAGCAAGCATTTGCTTTACTGACAATGCTGTTTCTATACCTTCAGTTACGTGCAGGATTTCTCCATTGATTTCTGCCAAGTGTATTGCGCTTCCCGTTAAAGGACGAGACTCACATCGAGGCATCAATTTTTTAGCATTAACATCGATACCTTCCACAGCCATCTTTAGCTTATTGCCTTGATGATCCAAGAAGGTTCGATGAATTGTTGCTGCCTTACCATCGGGATAAGTGACCAGCGAAACGAGAGCTGGAAACTTGCCAATGAAAAGGTTCTTCTTAATGCCGTTGATTTTACGTGTTTCATACAAGGGCATTGCAGGGTTAAAGCGCATAGTTTTACTCAAACCATAGAGGTTTAGCTTTTTTAAGTCTAAGCCTCTACGAGACAAGTAAATTCGAGCTAGCTTAGCTTCCGGTGCAGTCAAGTCATATGCGGTTTGCCATGCTTTTCGCAATGAATACCGACATTTTTTGAGATGACTGGCATCCACTTTTGGTTGTGGCTGTATTTGTTGCGTTTGGATACTAGCACCCTTCCACTCCTTGCCACTAAGACCAAGATAGTCTGCAACTTCATTTAGAACGTACTGAAAATCTCGATCTAAAACCCACATAAGTAGGTCAAAACCATTGCGAAATACACCGTGTTGATTTGAAACCCCACCGCCAGTTTCCTTTGCATCTTTAAAAAGTCTAAATCCATCAGTACCACCATTTATTGGACAAGGTACGTGGTTCTCAACGTTTTTTGTTGCTTCGGAAAGACTTGGCGCGACAGCCTCAAGAACTTCTAACCAGCGACCTTTTGCCGCTGCTTTTACTACAGCTACTTTAGATTGATTCATAGTGGAATCTCCCTTGTAGTAGACGGCTAAGCATTGAACGTAATAGCTCAGCGTCTAAACCTAATGAACGGCAACAATTACAAAATGACAGAGGATGAACATAGTCATCTTCTAGTAGCCATTCGGTTGCTTCTTGCCGCATTAACTTGGATTTCCGACCATCCCGAATATCGTCAATAGCACTTTTGATCATGCCGTATTGAAGATCTTCAATCATTTGGTCAGTCCAAGTTGGATTTGAAATTTCATCTACAAGGCTTTGATTTTGCTGTGCCTGTAAATGATGTTTTTGATTGGTTGGTTGTGTAGTAATGCCTATCATGATGCTTCTCCTATAGTCCTTGAGGCTTTTCGAAGCCCGCAAGGGACAGGCAAGGCTTTGAAAAGCCCCAAGTAGAAGAAGTCGATAGAATTACTTGTCTGAACTCTTAGGTATTGGAGTGCCATATACCTGCAACGCATAGGCGATAACAGATAATTTAATGGCAATAACAATAACGAGAGGAATAGAAATGCTCATGTAGCCTCCTGATTAACAGGGACTATCCCCATACGGGGAAATAGCCCCGTTTGGGTGTATGAGTGATAACCCATAAATTTGTGCCCAATAGTTAGACGCAAATTTATGCCCTATCACCAAATCATGATCTTTAAGCACAAGGCTTAAATTGAATTTGGTGTGGGCAGGTATCAAATTGGAAGTGGATTGTTAAGAGTAGTATTTCCGAACAATTGGGCGTAGATAAGCACGTAAGGTGTTAATGTCATAGCCACATTTTAATGCGCAGATATCAGCACTAAATGGTTCATCACTTTCGTTCATTAACCATTCGATTGCTTCTTTCCGCATTGTGCTAGATTTGCGTCCGTCATTAATTTCATTAAGAGCCTGAATTAACATGCCCTCTTGCATCATGACGATTTCGCTTTCAGTCCATACACCATAAAACTCGGTTTGGCTCTGAACCTCTAGTGGAATTAATAGCTGTTCCATGATGTTGTTCCTTAAAAAAAGGGCAACACCATTCCCTACGGGCAGTATTGCCCGATTGGGTTTGATATTAATAAGTTACCGAGTCACTAAAATATCTTTAGCTACTTTGAATAACTCTGATTTGAGTTCTCTAATGTCCTGAATAAACAGTGCATTAGGGAAGTATTGGTAGAACGCTTGTTTACTACTAGAAATGGTGCCAATGGCAACGCCTATAACAGTAATACCACTTTTGGTAGCTTTACAGACCAAACGAGCAAGTTCTTCTCTTTGACCACCATTCGGATAACCATCAGTGATAATGATGATGACCTTGTGATGTTTTCTGCTGCTACATACTTTGCGTATGCAATGCCACAATGCAGAAGCTGTTGGGGTTGACCCTCCCCTACCATCAACTTTGTGATAACGCATGGCTAGTTTGTTGACACTTTCACCTTCGTCTAACAAGTTAAGTATGTTTCTATCGCAATCAGAGTCAGGAAACGCAGATGCACCGATGCCTACCCCATTGATTCGAGATAGAGCCTTTGCAAGAGCGAGTTGAGCTTCCCTTGCTGTACTCATCAGATTACGAGATGTCATCGAGCCTGAGTTGTCTACACAGACCTCAACAACCGTATCAATCTGAAGCTTTTTGCTTTTCTGTTTGAAAAGCCGAGCATCATTAACAGCGTAGCGGTGTAAAGTTTTAGAATTCAGCTTTAAACCTGAAGACTTCGTTCTACATCGCACTCTCATTTCATCTTCAACAATGGATTGTAGCTTTGCAGTAATCTGCGATGAAGTGCTGTTAACATTTGAATCAATACCCCAGCGTGTTCCGCTTATGGGATCAACATTGATGACTTCTGGCAGCGACACTCTGGAT
The DNA here is from genome assembly GCF_002849855.1 of Vibrio azureus. Lineage (NCBI taxonomy): Bacteria > Pseudomonadati > Pseudomonadota > Gammaproteobacteria > Vibrionales > Vibrionaceae > Vibrio > Vibrio azureus. Next base: position 77,295 of record NZ_CP018618.1, on the reverse strand, counting down.
TGCTCTGGATTAGCTTCTGCTAATACTTCGAGCGATTGAGCGAAACTACTCATATCGTCAAACATTTCAGTTGAATCATTTGCCGCTTTTATTGATGCTCTGATTTGCTCTGACGTTGGTTGATTTGATTCTTGCTGACCAGAACTTGTCGAATTTGAGCTAGAGTTATTACCTTCGCTCTCCACCGGCTGTTCAGGTTCTACGCTGCTAGATTGTGAATCATCCGACCCTTGCGAGTTGGGTTCTTCACTTTCAGCATCATTAGCTTGTCCTGGTCCTTCTTCTGTTTCATCTGAACTGTCAGGTTCATTTGATTCATCAGGAGAGGCCGAGTCATCTGGATTACTATCCTCCGGTGTGTCGCTCGAACTATCTGGACTAGGTTCATCCGGTTCACCTTCATCAGGATCAAACTCATTAATAAGGGTATTTACCTTTACCGCTAAGTCGTAAGCATCTTTGGATGAAGATAGGTTTGGAAGCTCACTGCTTAACAAGTTATTGACTTGTATATAAAGCTTGAACCCAAGGTTTAAACAAAATGCGTCTTCAGCAGCATCCAAGTAGGGCTGTAAGTGCGTTTGTCCTCGATGCTTGACACGACAAGTCATCAGTAACAATTCACAAATGCAGCTTGCTGGTTTTGCGTCAGTTTGGATTGGTGGTCGGCTACCGTCATTTTGACGGTTAATCCAGATCTGGTTAATCCAGTTCTTAGTACCTACCATGCTTTCAATCATTGCATTCTCGATGCGCAAGTCTTCAAAGATATTCCAATAGTTTTTTAACGCTGTGGAACTGAAGTCACCTTGCAGGTTGAAAGAATCAAATTTGAGGTGTGCAGCTTCATGAGAAACAAAGCCAAGTACCGCATCTTTGTGTTCTTTCGATTTGATATTGAAATCTGGAATGTTGATGGTTTTTCCATCAGTCCACGCCTGATTACCCGATACCGTTATACGCACACCTAACTTGTCTCCAAGTCCGGCTGCGATTAATGGTAGGGAATTGTGTATAAGCTGATCTTGTTTATTCATAGTGTTTTCCTTTACGGGCAAACACTAGACCCCAAGGGCAAGATTTTGCCCAAGTGGGAGTATTTAAAAGAGGATCAATTAGTTACTTTCACATGAACGTATTGGCAATTATCCAGTTCGTTCAAAGTGTAACTATCAGTGCTGTTTGCATTGATCAGTGTAAGTAGTTCGTCTAAATCCCCATTGATTTCTTTTGTCGCGTTAACATCGACTAAAAAACCTGAACAGGAATCGTTGGTGTACTTTAATAGACTGAGTTCAGCTATCCAGTCTCGAACAATGTTATTTACGTTGGCGATAATGAAAAAATTTAGCTCCATCATTACACCTCCACTATGTCTTTATGCAGCAGTAAATGACCACCGAGAAAGTCAACTTTGAGTTCGTCATACATACCTAAGTTAGCGTAGGAGATAGTGTTCTTTACAAACATTTCAAACGTTTCGCTTACTTCATCATTCAGTGGCATTATCCCCATGAACTCTGAATAGTAGGTATTAAGTGATAAATCAAAGTCATTTGACTTACAAAGTTGGGCATCGCTGCTTTGTCCTTCATAAGCAAATTCAGTGTAGTAGTGTAAAGCAACATAATTACCGAGCTTTTCAACCATTACTTCAACAGGGCGGAAACCGCCTGTACTTGGGTGGTAATTTGTGTCGTTGAAGCCAATGATTGATATACCGTCCCGTTGTACATGTTCAGAAATGAACTCAATGAGTTCGTTGGGAACAGTAATCGGTAGGTTTTGTTTAAGAGTAAGCATGATGCACCTCATTAAAATAAAATGGGTGCAACTTCCCTACGGATGGTTGCACCCGTAGGTTTGATAGGGTTCCACGTTAAGCGGAACTATTAGGTTATGTTTTAAAAGCAGATTTTGTGGTGTCGCTGCTTTCGCCGCTTGCGCGATCTATGACGATTCTCGTCCGACATCGTACCGTTACCGGCAACCACTTTTTTTGCCTCACAAAGAGGACTTGGCTTTGCTCCAAGTGGAGCATTTAGTGAAAGTCCAAATAGGACTCTCGGCTAAAATCTAACTTGCTTTGATTCTATAACACTCGGTTTAGTTTTCAAAATAATGTGTATCTCAATGCGTCCTAAGTCAGCATTGAGATACACACTAACGTTGGGTTAGTGTGTATCGTGCTTAGTCTAATAGAAAAAACCTTTGTGTGGACAACTCACACTCTCAGTTAATTCATCATAGACTGCATCTTGATTAAATGAGAATTTTAGAGGCAACGTGATTCGGCTATGTGCCTCATATTGCAGCTCTATTCCCAGTGCTCTAAGCTCGTTTTTATCATCATGAAAACAAAGATGCTCAACATCGCTTCTAAGGTTTTGCTTTGCAAACCATATTATTGAATTTGGTGTCGAGCAGTTAGAGCGAGTTATCTTCGTCCCATTTATCCAACGCATCTTGCATTTCTTTGATATCTTGATCGTAATGTCGACACTCGAAGTAAAGCGGATGTGAACACAATTCGTACAGTTGACCCATAACTTTTTTGTATTCAGCTTCAGATTTAATTACTAAATTCATGTTAGGTTTTTCAATTGCCATATTGGCCTCCGTTAAAAAAATTAAAGGCCAGCAATGCCCCAGGGGCTTTGATGGCCCCATAGGGTTTAAGTTTGTTAAGAAAACGAGCTAGCGCGCTACGCTTACTCAAATCTTCGATAAGTAAGGCTAAAAAACGCCTTACTTACAAAGATTTTTATTTTCAGTTAAGCCTTTAAGGGGCTTTCTTAGCTTGAGCTATCTTCAATTCAAGATTTCGATTGAATTTTAAGTTTAACAAATGCATTTTGAATATGTTTATGGCTTCTTTCACGCTACAGCTACGGTACATGCCATCATTATCTGGATCATCCAGATAACAAAAAGCGCGTGCACCAGGGTTGTTCGTCATGATCAGCTTAAACAAAGTTATAGTGCATCCAGAAACAGGCCTACCCTCAGACATTTGTTCATCGATGCATTCAGCAATAAAACTCAGCTTGCCGCCGTCCTCCATATCTCTTTCCAAAGCATCCGCGGATGCTTGAATTGAAGCTTCCAAATTCTCTTCACATGTAGGGCAAACTTCCTGAGAGCATTCGTGGTGTCCGCAGTGCATGCAGTCAAGTGAAGAGACCTGATTGATTGCCCCCCCTAAGCATTCATCGAATACGTATTCTGATGCTTGATTACCGCAGTTAGGGCATTCAGTATCATCGCGGTCACAGTCTGTATCGAGTACGTTATCTCGAACAAAGATGGCCGCTTCCACTAAATCACCATTTCCGTTATCGAAAAGTTCTTTGCACATAGGTATTTCCTTTTTTGGTAATAAATAAAAGGCAATACCTTCACCCAACAGGCAATGTATTGCCCGAATGGGTGAGTGTTACTTTATAGGCGGTAGCTGAATGTCAGGCTAAACCTGTTGTAACACATGAATCTTCACGATTTTGATAGTAGACGCTAGAACGAAGTTTACGTTCGGAGGTCGCGAAACTTCTCCGTATAGATACTGCACTGGAATTGCTCTCGTCTAGGGTTTGTTTTGAACTTAGAAGAATGTAGCTTTCGTTGCAGATTGTTGTGTGCTCGACGTTGGAATATCGCTGAACTCAAAACTAAAATCTGCCTCGCTTAGTCCCAGATCTGACTCATCAGAATCAGGTTCTCCGAAACTAAAGTCTGCATCACCCAACCCAAACACATCGTCTGATTCAAAATCGACACTGGCAGGTTCTAAGGCTGACTCTAAGCTTACAGGTTGTGTTGGCTCAACGGCTGGTTGAGTAGCGGCAACCAGTACTGGTTCATTTTCTAAGTTGCTCATTAACGCTTGCAACTTATCTTCATCACTCATTTGATACAGTAAACCAGACAGTCTATGTACTTCATCAGTGTTGAGCTTACCAGTAATAGGCATGGCACTTTCTACTTGCTTTATCTTATTTACTAGCTTCAAAAAGCGACCATTTAGGAAAGCCAAACCTTGTACTTTCTCGCGGAGTTTCCGCAATGAAGCTACATTGGTTTGGTTCGGTTGAATTGCACCCGTTAAGCTATCAAGTAGCTTATTGGAGCTTTTCAAGATGTCTGCATCCAATGTTTCTCCCAAACTATCAACTTGATTTGATAGTCCAGCATCGACAGTGACGGCAGACTGGGCGGATTGAACTTTAAACATTGAGAAAGATGCATTAATACGTTTCTCAACATCTGAAGTAGGAGTCAACGCTTTCACAAGAATACGCTCGTATTGAGGGAAATTCTTGATCCAGTCTTGTTGAATTGACTCATGCTTTTGAAGATAAGCAGTTTTCTCTAGTTCAAATTGACCAACGATTTTTGTTAGTCGTTTGGCTAGTTCATCTGCCTTATCTGAAGGTATTGCATATCCACCAAGGAACGGGATGCCGATGGTCAAGCAAGCTCGTTCCATTTGACGTTTCAAAGTATTGAATACCTTGAGAGCCTTGGGATCTGTAGTGTGTTTACTGCCGAGGTTAATGATCTCTTTCGGTGGAACTTCACCTTGTAGTGAAAGGTCATTTTCTGCCAGTTTTTTCCGGCCTGTCCATTGGTTAACGTTCAGTTGAACAGCAACAATGTCATTCAGAACAGAGGTAGGTTGTGTAGTCATAATGGTATCTCCAATTTTATGTATAAAAAAAGGACATACCATTCGCCATAGGGCTAATTGATATGCCCTTTGGCGGTTTTGAAATTTAGATAAGAGTGCTTACGCTACTTCTTATCGTTGTTTCTTAGTGCTTTTTTGCTAGCTGCTTATCGCACCATTTCTCGATATTGGGTGCGTACATTGTTAGCAACCCAATAGCGATAGCAATACCACTAATTATGTAGATAGCTGTCATTATAGTTCTCCTTGATTAAGTGAACCTAAGTTTATGTTACTACTGATTAAGCTTTTCTGCTAGTGCTACAACGAGTAGACCGATTACAGTTAGTTTCAACACGTTGAAGTCTAAACCTTTCTCGATAGTATACACGAATGCAGCAGTATAGGATGCAGTGCCAAGCAGTTTTAGTTGAACAGCTACCTCTTTTTTTCGCTTATTTGCGAAGTGTACAACAACTTTTAAATACTTGACAAACAAGTCATATATTATATAAAAATCAAACATTTATGCCTCTTTAATTTTCAACAAGAGGCATATGTACCAACGGGACATATACCCCGTTGGGATTGATTTAATTACGCTTCAGGATCAAAGCTGCTACCAAATAGGGCTATAGCCCAGGTATTAATAGCTTCTTTTTCTTCAGCGTTAGAGCAACGATTAAGTAATGCACGATCAAGTGCATAGCTTAAAGCGCAAGGTGCTCCTATGTTACGTTGGATTTGAATAGCCCAACGAATTAGTGTTCGAGTAGAAAAAGTGACACTTAGCTCAACGCTAGTATCTTCCTCTCCTTTAAACACAGTTCTTACTTTATTCGCTAGTGCGACCATACGTTCACGAACGGTGTTAGGGATACTTGGAGCAACTTTTCCCAAGATATCCTTCTCAACATCTGCATCTGCATAGTCAACGTCAATAACGATGAATCGGTCTAGGAACGCGAGATTCTGACGCTGGACACCAGCATACATCCCATCGCTACCTGAGCCATTTGAATTTGAAGTAGCAATCAAACGGAAATTTTCGTGTGGATACACTATTTCGCCGTTCTTTTGCGATAACACTAATGGTGAACCTTCTAGCACTCCATTTAGGTTTGCTAATTCAGCCGGGTCGACAAGGTCAATTTCATTAAGAATGAGAATATGACCTTCACGCATAGCTTTGGTTAGCACACCATCCATCCAGACGGTTGAACCATTTTGAAGTGTCCATTGCCCTACCAAATCCATAAATTCGGTTGAGCCACCACAAGTGTAGTTTTGAACAGGGGAATGCAGCCGAGCGCAAACTTGTTCTACCAATGATGTTTTGCCGCAGCCGGTTGGACCGACAATCAATAACCCATCACCAAAAGAACAATCAATAAAGTTTACGACATCTCTTAACGTTTCCCGGCGAAACACATACTCTTTTTTGAGCATCGGTACATTAGGATGGTTACATGGTTCAAAACCTTTTACGCCGATACCTGTACCTTTAAAACCAAAAATTTCGAGTGGGTAAGTTTTTTCAATTAGTTTAGCCATAGCTGTTTTCCTTCAAATAATAAAAAGGGCAACTACAGCTCCCCTACGGGCTGTGTTGCCCGTATGGGTTGGATAATGTCAGATTAAGAGTACAGTAGTTTTTCTACTGAGAGCTGTTCTCTGATGTCTTCTGATACTAACAAAGTGACAAAGTCACCAAAGTAAGCGTCGAAGATGTTGACTGCACTGTAATAATTACCAGCAATCATACGTTTTTGAATTTTTTCTCCATCTAAATCAAGCTGAACTGATAGCTTTCTAGCAAGACTTATTAGTTGAAAAACATTTCCTTGTTCACCCCGCAAATCTAGTGTGATTTGAGGTACTTTGGGTTTGAAAGGTACTTTGATTGCCATTATTCCACCTCGCTTTCTGTGTAGCTGAAAACGAATTGCGGATTAGCAACCTTGTACTCTCCATTCAAGTAATTATCTTGGTCACGTTCAAACGATGGCATGTCCGGGTTATAAACCTTTATGGCATGTACAATGCGTTTTTCGTTTTCGATAATGCGAACCTTTTGCAGAGTTTTTTCTAGTTTGTAACCGTCAGGTTGGAACTCGAACTTTACTGTCAAAACGCTATCAATTAGCCGATCAACAGCAAGATATGTTTCACCGAAGTTAAACATACCCCCTCCTTAGAAGTAGTGGTTTTGAGCTGATTTTTCGAAGAAGTTACCTGGTGCCAGCGGCTTAATTGGCGCTGTTATAGGTGCTGCTTCTTCAAGTTCGGTAGGGTTTTCAACGCCACTTAAAAGCGAGGACGGAACAAATTGTTCTGCCGGAGTCACTGAAAGTGGTGTTGCTTCTTGCTTAGGTTGTTCTGCTTCAACTTTCGGTTGATATTGTTCAATTGGAACGTCAGCTTGGTTGCTGGATTCTTTTTGAATGGTCACTCGGAAGTAAGTAGAGCCTTTGTTACGGTGCTTTTCGATGAGTTCAGGTGGAATAACCACATTCATCGTATCTTCAATTTCCGCTAGCAAGCTTTGGTAGTCCACATTCCCTGTCTTATCGACACGGGTTGCGCGAATACCATCTTTTTTAAAGGTCTGGACATCACTTGGTATCTGTTCGGTGAAATACGATTCAAGCTGTTTTAGATCGGCCTTTACCGCATCGCTTTGACGAACGAGTTCAGCATGACGCGCTGACTTTTGTTTGTATTGTTCTACTCTTTCTAGCCAAGAGTTATCCTGGTTAGAAATTGGAGTGTCATAGACAACCTTATCTCGACCTTCGATCATCTTTGGAGGGTGGTTCGACTGAACATGTTTCCAAAAATCAATCGCTGCTTTTTCTGCCTTTTCAATAAAGGAATCATTGCGACGAATGAGAGTTGAGATTGGGCGTTTACCCCGTAAGTAGAAGTACAATCTACCAGTGTTAGCTCCCGAACAGTTCAATTGCCACTGCACTTGCGCTGCGTACATTTGAAACGTTGGGGCTTGTCCTTTCATTGCCAAAATTTCGTTATAGATCTTTTCGCAAGGACATTTTATTTCCAATACTTCTTTATCTGATCCTAATTTGTATAGGCCATCTAAAGAGGCTCGAAATAAGTGTTCATGGTCAGCTTCAACACATACTGGCATGTAAGGCTTTCCATATTCATTTTCAACGGCTTCACGTGCTTCAGGTTCTTGTTCTACTCCCCTTTGCACATGGTAGTTTTTAGACAGGTCATCCGGCTCTTTCAAGCCGACTAATTCTGCCCAAAGTTGGTAAGGTGTTTGATATGGAGATAACCCCATAATTACCGGAAGCATTGAGGCTGTAATACCTTCTTTCCGCCACGCAAACCATTTCTCACTACGTTGAACAATATCTACTACAGGCATAAGGCCCTCCTTAAATTTGAAAAATAAAAGGGTGCATCATGCTCATAAGGGCAGGATACGCCCTTATTGGGTTGGATTAATTATTCAGAGAACTCTTTGTTGAACGCTTCGTTGAGAGTGCTCAAGGCATAATCTAACGTTGCGCCGCTATAGCGTTCTTTGAAACTATCTTTTGTTGTGTCCCATGCGCCAGTATCAACAGTAAAAGACACCATTTGGTCAATCATATTGACATCCTTGGATGCCAACATACCAAATTGTGTTTTTACAATGTCATCTTCACTAGCTTGAGAATGGCTAGTCGTATTGGCTTGTTGAGTCTGTGTGTTTGCTTCATCAACAGGAACATATTGAGCATCTTCGAAGTTATCAAAGTCAGCTTGATTCAAGTCATTCATCAGTTCTGATTGTGCTTGAGGTTTTGGTAAAGGCTGAGTTTGTTCTTCGAACTCGATGGACTGCTTAGTCGTTGCTTGGTTCTGGCTCTCTATGATTCGACTTGCTTCGTCTTCATCATAAATACCCACGTAACCTAATCCTATGCGAGCCGCTTGGATCATTGCCTTATGGCGCAGCATGCGCTTTGTATGGCTTTTCCAAGGGTTGTTGTAGCTTAGGTTTCGGAATACTTCATCGAGGTATTCCCGCACTATCGTTGGACGAGTTCTGTCCTTGCGGTAAATGATGCACTCACACCACTCAGGACACTCTTTGGCATTAGGCATTGTCACCTTTTCAGATGAGAACCTAAATTCTAACCCATCAAATTGAGGGTGAGAGTTTATGATCCGCGACCATCCATCAACACCAAGAATCGGAATTATTCCGTTGTTTTGGTCAGGGAAAGCGTAGATCTCCTTAGTGAAAGGATTCAAACCATATTGGTCTGCCACAATCAAAAGAGCCATCATTTGTTCATTGGTTGGTGCATCGCCGTTACGTTGCTTAAAAGCTGTCGATTTCAGTGTTTCCCAAAAACCTCTTGGATCAACACCAAACTTCTCAGCAATTTTTCCGACCAACTTCTTTTTGTTAGCGTCTTCCTTTTGTGAATGTTGAGTTTGATTATTTGTTTGAGCATGTGTCATTTGTAACTCCAAAGACGGAGCTACACCCATAGGGACATAGCCCCATCGGGTTTGATTTAAAGAAAGCTAACCAAAAATTAACTTTGTGCTACCACAACGTGACCATTTAGAACGGCAGTTGTCATCGGGTAATGGATACCTTTCTGTTTACGAGCGTAAGCAGGGATATTCATTAGTTCTGCGCCAGAGATTGCTTTTGCTTGGTTAGCATTTGCGATCCGCTGTTCTACTTCGTATTTAGTCATACGAACATTACGTTTGATTTGAGAGGGAGAACGGTTAAGGAGCAGTTTGCCAAGTCGAATAGCGGCATATGCAATAGTTACAGGAACTAAAACAAAAATTGCCATTGCTACGAATTGAGCTGCTGAATCTGAAACTTTATACATTGCAATAATGAATGTACATACAAGTACAGATGTTAGCGTTTGTTGAGTTGAGTTCATAATTTACTCCAATTTTAAATAAAAAAGGGTAAATCTATGCCCCACTTTGGGTAAAAGATTACCCTTGGGGTTTGATAGGATTCCACGTTAAGCAGAACTATTAGGTTATGTTTTAAAAACAGATTTTGTGGTGTCGCTGCTTTCGCCGCTTGCGCGATCTATGACGATTCTCGTCCGACATCGTACCGTTACCGGCAACCACTTTTTTGCCTCATAAAGAGGACTTGGTTTTGCTCCAAGTTGGAGCATTTAGTGAAAGTCCAAATAGGACTCTCGGCTAAAACTAGGTTAACAATATCATAGAGTAAAAATTTTCCAAATAAAAAAGCGCACTTTAAAGTACGCTTATGTTTTTCCAAAAATTGTTCAACTTATTAATTGATTGGGCTTTGGGAACCAGCAAGTTGAAGTATTTTTCAGACATTATTAACTCTTTGAAGTCATTTATCCATGCTGTTTCATCGTCACAATTAGTCGATTGTAGAGCCAAGTTTTGCCATTACTCGCCCTTTTGATTAGTAAATTTGGCTTTCAATTGCTGTGCAGACCACCCGCCATGAACTCGTTCAGCACCGATAAACACAGTTGGAGTTCCTGTCACTTTTAATTGAGCACCTAAGCCTCTTACCTTCTCAATCTGCTTTCTAGCTGTTTCCATGTATGGTTGAAGCTTGTCTTTTTCGATACCGTAATTTACTAAGATTTGGTCAATACCTTCACGAGTCAATTTGCTGCCCATAATTGCATGGTGAATGTCTCCATACATTTCAGGCTTATAGTAGAACACAGCCGTTGCCACCATTGCGGAATATGCAGATGTTGGCTGATTGGTGAAAATAGGATATTCCTTCACGATTACTTTTGCTTCAGGATCAATGGCAACAAACTCTTTTAGCGTTGGTGCCAAGCGTTTACAGTATCCACAGTTATAGTCAACAAACTCAACCATTACATGCTTACCGTTCGGGTTGCCAATAAATGGATCGTTCTTGTCGTTGTACAAAGCATCCATAGATGATTCAACTTTCTTGGCTTCTTGGACTTTGGCTGCTTGCTCTTGCTCAAAGCGATACTTGGCAAGGGATTTCACTACGACATCAGGGTTATCCATAATAAAGTTTTTAACGTCTTCCTCTGCGAACGATGATGGTGCCTGAAGCAAATTGGTTTCAACATTAATCATTGCATCGGACAGCTTTGTTATAACTTCACTTTCTTCTTGCAACGAGGTGTAAAGCGCTACATTCGAAATAATTAGAGCTAGGCAGACGCCACCTAGTCCGAGGTTGATCTTCTTCTGTTCCATTAAATATTGCTCCTGATCGATTAGTGCTTGGTAGGCAAAAATTGGGAATTAGTTATTGTAAAGTCAGCTTGAGTATTGCGTGACTTAACATTGTTAAGCGGTTTTGACTGTTCAGGTAACTTGCATAAGCTGAGTAAGAAGTCAGTCACATCGCCTTTTGATTCATGAAGGGTTTTTATATTTTCGAATTGCTCTTTGCCTGAGCACTGATCATTTGAAACTAGCTCAACGTTGTTATTCAACTCAAAAGCAATAGATAGCGGGATATTTAGTTCGTTTGAATACTTTAAGATTTCACCAATTTTATTGTTCAAATCATTGAATTTATTGTTTTTATCTGGTGTTTTCATTTAGGACTGCCCCCTTGTTTCTCTCTAATGTCGAGTATATGAGGACAGTTAAAATTTCCTAAACGTGATTTATTCAAAAAGACTCATTTCACTGATAATTGGAGCTAGCTGCTCATCGAACGTGCTTAGGTAATGGTTGGTGCTGTTAAGGCTAGATTGACCTAAGAAATCTCTGATTTTCTCTATTGTTACGCCTTTTTCAATCATTTTCTTAGCAAAGTATTTTCTCCACGAGTGAGTACCAAACGCATAGCCGAGCTTAAACTTCTCCTTTACTTTTGCGTGATGCCAGTTAGCACTTTGCACTGACATAGGACGAGGAATGGTAGTGCCATCGGGTTGCTTTAAGCTGCTTCTTGAATTGGCGAATAGAAGTTCGTCAGAACAACTTAGGTAGCGGCATTCTTCAACGATTTCTTTAATACCATCATTGATATACACGCGCACAAGTGAGGCATTGTAAGCAGTGGCTCGATCCATCCCTTTACGAGCAATCCTCATGTTGAAAGCTTTTTGCTGGCACAGATCGAAATGTTTTTTCCACTGACCAAATTCATCAAAGAAATCTGAAAATTTGAGCCATGAAGCATCACTGTATCGCAGTCCAGTAAGCGCACTCATGGAGGCGGTAAGACTTAGTAATGGGCTGCGTTCATACAGTTCCTCAATGATAGCCCTTGCTTCATCTGCACTCTTTGGCGGTTTCGTCGGCTCCTTTCGACGTTTCGTAGTGCCTTGCGCTGTTAGCCCTAAATTGCCGTTGGATATATCAATTCTTTGATTAATACGTTTTGGTTGGCTCACCCTGCTACCCCTTTGCACACGCGTTTCAAAGTTTTAATGAAACATTAAGTATGACATCGTAAAATTGCTCATCTACAATAATAAGATATTAACTTATTAAATGCACATCCCAGATGACTGACCAAATTGAGAATGACCTACTTGATTCTAAGAAACAGGAACAGAAAAGTGACACTGTCACCATGAGGGGAAAAAGAAATGAATTGTGGGGTGCGTTCTACGAATATGAAAAACGGTTCTATTCTTGGCTTTCTAAGAGCGCATTAATCCTGCTCGATATCAAGGCAAGTTCAGATATGTACGATGTTGAAGGTCAACCTGCTTCTTTTGGATATTCAGTGCAGATTGTGAAGGTTGGTGTTCGTTACCGTCCACCGAGATTTATCAGAAAAGTCATTACTTTTAAATCACTTGAGCTGTTTGAAGAATGTAAAGAGAAGCATAACGTTCTAACAGAACTCTATGATAAAGCCGTGACTTTCATGAATGCGGATAGCAAAAAGACACGATACCCCAATCGTTTTCCTGTGTTCCATGAGCGTGTAGCTCAAATAAATCATAGTCGAGACGATGCGTATAGTGCCAGGATTCTACCGGATGAAGGGCAACTTACTTTGTACTCTGGCAATGTGGATGAGGAGTGGAATACAGATGTCCATTCTGCTTTTAAAGCTCATGGGTTTGATTCGGTTGAAACGACCTATGACAAGTTTGGGGAACTCATGACTATTCGTGTTGATATTGATGAGCTACGTCAGTATTTAGAATGTTCTGATGATAGTCGCGTTCATGTAAGGCACTTCACCGGCTCACAATATACGTGTCGAATTAGCTTTGATGACGATACCCCAAAGCCTGTCAGGTCTAAATTTGGCTTAATCGTAGTTCATCCTGATAGCTTCCCTTCAATATTTGCTACACCACCGCGAAAGAAGCGTGCAGACAAGCTTGAGTTGAGCGCGAGAAAGGTTGAGATGCCGATTGATTTGGGGTTCAGTGTGTTTGTTACTGAGAGTTAATTGGGCTACTGATTATAAGAACAAAAAAGGGCGGAGATATCCGCCCATTTCAAATTTACTCAAGCCTTAAAAGTGGAAACCATTTACGAACTCAGTATTATGGTTGATTTAAAACAGCAAGTCCCCATATTCTTAAAATCCAAACACAACGCTACTTTGGCTATGCAAATCAAACGAGACTTTGACTACCACCACAATCTTCACAACGTCATTACCCACGCCCTGCTTCATTTGCTGTGCCAGGTATCCGCATCTTCCCGTTTTGTTCCAGTAACATCACGCAATGACATTCTGAGAAAGTACCTTAAGCCAAAGCTCAACGATAAGTCCTTATCGAATATTAAAAAAGACATCAAACTGATGCTCAGCGTAGCAAGAAAAAAAGGTGGGAACCTAGAAATGAAACTGCATCAACTTAATTCACAGTCGAAGCATACAAAACTCGTCGGTGCTGAAAAGCTTTATAACCTACTCGTACACCTTTATGACGTAGAGGGTATCGAATCAAGACTGTTTGAGGAGGGTTGTGAAGCGGAACCTGGGATTCTTTATATGCTAGAGGAACAAGTCGAACACGGTTTTGACCAAGAACACAACCAAGTCACCCCGTTATCGATGCTTATCCAACTAGAGCGTGCACCAGAACTTATCAATTCTATTAATGCTCACGGCCTATTTCTTGCTGAAATGAAAGAGTGGAACACCGAGATACATCAAGCTCACATCTTAGTACACCCTGCTTAAAAAGCTGGCTAACGAGCACTTAAAACCTCAATGAGCTGGCTTCACCAGCTAGATCGAAGTTGGACATAAACGCGTTAGATTAATGACTCTAACGTGCTTATCTGAGATTAGATAAAGTATCTTGAAACCTTAAACACTTGTTATAAGTTAATCCGCAATAGCTATAGCAATTGAAATGTCATCGCTACTATAGTCACCAAAATCTACTAGCCATGCATTCTTTGGGTTACCTGGAGTAAGCGGATTCTCCCCAGGATTAAACTCCAAACCTATTGCTGCGTGATTCCACAAAAGGTCTTTTAAATAGCTAATATACGATTCAATTGTATTTTTTGAGCTTGCGTACTTTTGCTTATACCTTGAAATATGTGAGTCATAATCTTCAGAAAATGGTTTCGGTATATGCATAAAGTCACCACATTTTTTGTAAATCTTAATCAACTCACCATGGGTAGCTTTAATGTCTTTGCGCTGAATTTGATGTAAGCCATCGCTAAATTGGCTCTGACCTAAAGGAATTGGCATAAAGTGAGGACTAATAGAGTTAAGTTTCTGTAGGATAACTCTCGCATTCCAGTCCTTTGTAAAATCACCATTGATGTCACTTTCTTCACCTTCAATTCGTCTAAATTCTTTATATTTATTTTTGTCGCATAAAACAGAGCTAAAGCAAACTTGTTCGACAATTTTTCTTAATTGAAGAAAGCAGAACTCAGCATCCAGCGGAGGTAAAGAGCTTTTTTCTGAATGTTTAGAAAGGCATTCATCCACAGCTCTAATCCTCACTTTGACTTCAAGCATCATAGACTGATAAATCTGATATGGTTGAACTTTCATGACTATCTCACTTTAACTTATAACGCTTTCTATACGGCTTTCAGCCGTTTTTCATACTCCTATCATGCAATCTTTGTGAACGCAATTCAAATGGTAATCAATAGGTTAGTGAGATGTATTGAACATTAGACCGCAAGATGACGCATAATTTTTAAAAAGTTTACGTCGACACTCTCTTGGATAACTACAGATAAGGCAAACTTACAATTGCAGATTGTGGTTAGACTTTAGCGCTGAGAAGGAATGGGGCATTTTTCGTGTTTTATGCCCCTTCGGCACATTTCTGGACAGAAATCATTTAGTGCTACCCCAGTTACCTTTTAACTTCTACCTAAATGACAGGTTATGACCGACGCATTACGCACTTTAATTGAATATAAATACAATTCTACCTTATTTAATTATTATTTGAATCCAAACGCTTTATCTATCACATCTATAAGATGTATAAACATTATTAAATTGATGTCCAGCCCAAAATGGTTCATACTCCATCCAAATTGGAAACAGAATTAAGACTATGGACAATCTCAGCTACGCTCAAAAGCAAAGACTCGCCTACATCGATTTTCGATTGATGTTTGTTGGACACTTCTCGCGTTCAGAAGTCGTTGAGCACTTTAAAATGGGGCTATCTAATGCAACTCGCGATATCAACCTCTACAAGGAGTTGGCGGGCAGCAACCTCGTTTATGACAATGCAGAAAAGCGGTACTTCCAGACGCATTCATTCAAACCGTTGTTTGATTATGATGCTCAAAAAGCATTGATGAAGATGACCCACCACTTAAGTGATAGCCTAGAAGCTCTTACCGATTTTAAATTCCCTTTTGAAGCTCCTAGTCAGCTATCTGTTCCAGATATCTATACCATCGCGACATTGACTCAAGCTGCTATAAATCAGCGAGCAGTTAAAATCGACTATATCTCATTAGAAAGTGGTGAGAGCTCTAGAGAAATCATGCCGCATACCATTGTTGATAACGGTTTACGCTGGCATATCCGAGCTTTTGATACTAAGTCGAATGAGTTTCGGGACTTTGTGATTACACGAATAACTAATGCGAAATTTAGTGATACAAAAGTAGAAAGCCACCAGGACAAAATGGCCGACAACCAATGGCTTCGTATCGTACCTCTAGAGCTGGTTCCCCACCCTTCAAACATTAAGTATCCAAAGGCCATTGAGCTAGATTACAACATGTCTGAGGGGGTATTACATCTTGAGGTAAGGGCTGCGGTAGCTGGCTACTTACTACGAAAGCTAAACGTCGATTGTTCAAGTCAAGCGAGTCTTGAATCCCCCGAACATCAGTTGTGGCTCCGAAACAGTCCCACGTTATATGGTGTAGATAATCTTCAGCTAGCGGCTGGTTACGAGCACTACACTCCTCAGAACATCACAGGAAACAACCATGTCAGATCATAAACGCTACCTTGGCGATCTCATTGGCGGTAGCCTCATGATCCGCGAAAGCCAAATCATTGCTGATCTATTGCTAAAAAATCCCACTCCTGATGAGTGGAATGAAGCGATTGCTGTAGATAACATTTTACAGAAACCATCCGCTGCGTCAGCGAAACGAAATGCATCCACTGTGAGAAAGCGACTTAATGGTTTAAACGATGAGTACCTGCAAAAACTCGCATACAGTGGGGCTGAAGAAGCCACTCAACTAATGTTTGCAGCTACTCTCATCAACTCTCCGCTTCTAGCAGATTTCATGCGCATTGTTGTCACAGATGCAAAACGCATGTACCGCGAATCACTAAACGTTGATGATTGGACTCATTTTTGGGAGGAGCGCACCAGACTATATCCAGCGCTCGCTGATATGTCGGAGGCGTCCACTTACAAGATCGCCCAAGTAGCCTTTAAGGTAATTGCTGATGCGGGCTATATCGACTCGACTAAAAACAAAAAACTCATGAACATTTATGTTTCTCCTGATGTCAGAGAGTTGTTATCAGATATGCAACGAGACGATATCCTCAGAGTAATGGAGCCATAATGCAGACACTACAACAGCTACAGCAACGTTTAGACAAAGTTCAAAAGAAACTTGAGAGTGACGAGTTTCTGACAAATAAAGAGCTTGGTGGCGAAATCGGCTTTTATATCTTTGATTATCCTGCTGAACATGAAATAACGGTACGTGAGCACCTTGACTATTTAGAGAAGAAGCTAGCTACTCGTAGTCAAATCACTGCCAAACGATTTGCTCATATCAACCTGTTCGAGATGGTGGTTGAGCTACTCAAGTCTCGCAACTTGCTTGACCGCGCATACAAGATGCAGCTTGAAAAAGGCGACGATGCATTATTCAAAGCCTTAAAAGGCCCTTTAGAACAAAATCGTTTCGCTGAGTTTATTGTTGAGCGAGCAAATATTGAGGAATGCAATGCAATCATTCTTCATGGCTTGGGCAGTGTCTGGCCTATTGTCAGAGGGCATGGTCTGCTAAACGCACTACACGCAAAAGTTGGTAATGTCCCAACCGTAATGTTTTACCCTGGAGAGTATGACGGGGCCGCACTAAAGCCGTTTGGTCGCATCGAATCCAATAACTACTACCGAGCATTTAAGCTGGTTCCTTAGTAACTTACTAAATAATAATTTGAACTTGTTGGTTAGAAAAATGAACTTAGAACAAATCTTTGAGAAAGACATCAACCGCCAGATCAACGGCGTTGTAAAAGCAGATCAAACAGAAAACGAAACGGTCTTCATCGAATTGGATGAGTATGTCGTTACTAATGAGCTGAAAGAGCACATCGAAAACTTCTTTAAGTTCTATATGCCGTCGGTCCATAATCCAGAGCAAGCGGCTGCTACTGGTAAATCTGGCATTTGGGTTTCGGGCTTCTTCGGCAGTGGTAAATCACACTTTATCAAGATCCTTTCGTACCTACTCAAAAACGTTGAAGCAACAAACGGCGGTGGTACTCGCTCCGCATTTGATTTTTTCTCGGAGAAGCTTAAAGACGACGCCTTTCTTGTAGGTGACATCGAAAAAGCCATTCAAAAAGACAACAAAGTTATCTTGTTTAACATCGACAGCCGTGCAGATACCGATGACAAAGAAGATGCGATCCTTAAGGTATTCCTGAAAGTTTTCAATGAAGAAATGGGTTACTCAGGTGACCATGCTCACATTGCACACTTGGAGCGCGACTTAGACTCTCGCGGTCAGTATGAAGCCTTCAAAGAAGCATTTGAATCCATCTCTGGTGAAAGCTGGCTTTTGCAACGTGACTCCTATGATTTCTATCGTGATGATATCGCTGAAGCCCTCTCCACAGTAACTGGGCAATCTATTGATGCAACCCGTCAATGGGTGGAAAAAATTGAAGATAACTTCCCGCTTGATATTGCGAACTTCTGTAAATGGGTGAAAGAGTACTTAGACGGTAATCCAGATCGTCGCCTACTTTTCTTCGTCGATGAAATTGGTCAGTTCATCGGTAAAAACACCCAAATGATGCTTAAGCTTCAAACAATTACCGAAAATCTAGGAACCATTTGCGGTGGTCGAGCATGGGTTATTGTCACATCTCAAGCTGATATTGATGCTGTTGTAGGTGGCATGCAAGGCTCAAAAAGCCAAGATTTCTCGAAAATCCAAGGCCGTTTCGAACGTATTTCTCTCTCCAGTTCAAACACCAATGAAGTTATTGAGAAACGCCTGCTAGACAAAAAAGAGGTGGCGAAAGCAAACCTTTCAGCTCTCTATGAAGAAAAAGGTGACATCATTAGAAGTCAGCTTAGCTTTGAACAAAGTAACTCGGCTGAAATGGCAAACTACAAAAGCACTGACGACTTTGTAAACAACTACCCATTCGTCCCATATCAGTTCAATCTCGTTCAAAAAATATTCACGGGTATCAGCCGTGCGGGAGCATCAGGTCAACACATGAGTCGTGGTGAGCGATCTTTGATTGATGCTTTCCAAATCGCTTCCAAAATTTATGCTAATGATGCAGTTGGACGTCTGATTCCAATTTACAGCTTCTATAACTCAATCAAGAAGTTCCTTGATGACGCTGTTGTTCGCGATATCAACCACGCATCAGATAAATCTACAATTAACGATTTCTCTGTCCAACTTCTTCAAACACTGTTTATGATCCGTTACGTCGATGAAGTTAAGTCCACCATCGATAACCTAGTAACACTCTGTATCAACGAGATTGACCAAGATAAACGAGCTCTTCGCTTAGATATTGAAGCAAGTCTTGAGGTACTTGAGCGCAACAACTTAATTGCACGTCAGGGCGATGAGTACATTTTCCTGACCAATGAAGAAAAAGAGATCGAAGAGGCAATCAAGAAGACTGATATCGAGCCATCAGATGAAACTACTGAGCTGAGCAATATCATCTTCAATGAAATTCTTCGTCGTAACAACACATACCGTTACCCAGAAAATAAGCAGGACTTCCCAGTCGCTCGTTTTTGTAATGGCGTGCCTTTTGACCGTAACCTCGAAAGCGATGTACTGCTCAAAGTCGTGTCGCCAATCGATAACAGCTACGATGACTACAATGATGCAACGTGCGCGAACTACTCCGCAGACTGCATACTCATAAAGTTAAGTGACAACCAACGCATTTTCGATGAACTCCGTACTTACATCAAGACAGAAAAGTTCATCCGAAAGAGCAGCAGTACATCAGGCTCAGAGCAAGAACAAATTAGGCGTGACAAGGCAAATGAAAACATGAATCGCCGTAAACGCTTAGTTCTAGAGCTCGAAGAACTGTTCAAGCAATCTGATTTTTATACTCTAGGTTCATCATTTGACGCTAAAGGTAGCTCCATTTCAGTAATGCTGGAAGGTGCATACCGTTACATCATCGAAAACACATTTGGTAAGTTGAAACTTATCAAACCATTCCCAGGTAATATCATCAATGAAATCCAACAGACTCTTGTTGCAGGTGATACAGCTCAAATCGGTTTGGATCTTGGTGGAGAAGAGGCTAACCCTCTGGCAATTATGGAGATTGAGCAGCACGTCGCGCTGAGTGATGATCATGGTTACCCAGTAACAGCAGCAGATCTCATCAAAAAATTCGCTAAGCGCCCATATGGGTGGAACACTGATGAAATTATCCTGATTCTTGCTCGCTTAGGGCTAGCCAATAAACTCGTCTTCCAAGCTAACCAACAGGAAATTCCTCTAAAAAGCTTGTATGAACACTTAAGCAAGTCACAGAAGCGTGCAAACCTTCGTATTCGACGCATTAAGCAACAATCAGAAGCCAACCTCAAGAAAGCGAAAAAGCTGTTTAAAAACTTGAGCTTTGGTACTGCACCTTCAGCGGAAAAAGAACTCTTCAATGCAGCAACTGAAAAGCTTGACAAGTGGCTAGAAAAGCTAAAAGAGTTTAAGTCTAAATCCTCTACAGGCTCTTACCCAGGGGTTGAGCAAATTGATGATGGAATACTGTTACTCTCAGAGCTGACTGAGCTAAAAACAAGCTTCCAGTTTATCGATACATTTATTGCCAAAGGCAATGACTTACTTGATTTTGAAGAAGAGTATGAGTCACTGGAAAACTTCTACGAAACTCAGTTCAGTATGTGGCAAAGCCTTGATCGTGCGCTTCACATTACTTTTTCTGCGAACAGGTCTTTCCTTGAAAAAGTTGAAGAGGCAAAAACAGCCTTAGATAAGTTAACAGCGATATTCCATAACCCACGCCCATATCGTGAAGTAAGTAAAATTAAACCTCTGATTGAAAAGCTCGCATCAATCAACAATCAGCTTGTTGAAAAACAGCGCTCACACACGGTGAAAAAACTAGAACACCGAATTACAGAAGTACAAGAGCTGATTAGCAATGCTGGGGCTCCTGATGACATCAGTAACAAAGCACTTTTGCCATTCCTGAACGCTATCAAACGAATACAAAACGAGAATAGCGTTTCTCTAATAAGGCACGAGCTATCAGAAGCTGATGATTGGTTTACAGATGCAGAGACGGCGGTTAATAACTTTATTCGCCAACAGCAAGCTATTGCGAAAAAAGCCCAAGAAAATAAAGAAAAAGAATCTAAAGCATCGGGGTCAACTTCATCAACTCAAGGTGCTTACGCTATGGGATCAGGTTCTACTACCGCAACTCCAGAGCAAGTACGAGAGAAGGCTGCTACAACGCCAAAAGCGAAGCCAACTCAGGCTATCAATGCAATGGAGGTGTACAAGGAGTTCTCAGATTCTACGTACATGGAGACGGTTGAAGATGTGGATAGTTACCTGAAAATCTTACGTGAGAAGCTAGTCTCACTGGTTGAAAGCGACCACAAGGTGCGCATTAAGTAAGCCAACGAAGCGCTGATTAATCAACGAATAGACAAGGCTTGATACAAAGCAATCAAGCCTTAAACAAGATAAATGAGTCTCTTATGAACACGAATAAACTCAAAGCTTATGCACCTAAAGCCCGTTTGGCCTTTATGGATGCAGTTAGAAAACGTGCAGCAGTGCTAGGTATTTACGAAGGCCGCATTAGTGAAGCTTCAACACAAGGTACAGACACTCTTATTGAGGGTCGTATTTTTACCCGCCGACAAGGCCAACAACGCCAACAATTGGTAAAAAGGATTGAAGCACTTGGTGGCGGCAAAGAAGGTTATAACCAATTTATCAATGAGATGGCATTCACTTGGTTTAACCGATTTACTGCAATCCGCTACATGGAAATCAACGAATACATTGATCATGGCTTACGTGTTTTAAGTAAAGATGAGAACGCCCAATTTGGTGAAGGTTTTGAAATTTTAGCTCATGCAGCGGATGTAGCTGAAGACCTAGATCTGAACAAATCAGAGATTGTTCAGATGGTGCTGGCGGGTGATAAAGAAGAAGAGCTATTCCGTGAGCTTCTGCTAGGTCAGTGCCACCAGCTCAGCCGCATTATGCCTTTTATGTTTGAGAAACTGGATGATGCGACAGAGCTATTGCTACCCGATAACCTGACTAAAACAGACTCAATACTAAAAGACCTTGTCAACGTTCTTCCAGAAGACAACTGGAGAGACTTCGATGAAGACAAGGGACAAATTGAAGTTATCGGTTGGCTTTACCAGTTCTACATTTCTGAGCACAAAGATGCAGTCATCGGCAAGGTAGTAAAAAAAGAAGATATCCCTGCGGCGACTCAGCTATTTACACCAAACTGGATTGTTAAGTACCTTGTGCAAAACTCACTAGGCCGCCAATGGCTGACAACCTACCCTAACTCCGAGCTCAAAGACAAAATGGAGTATTACATCACTCCTGCGGAGCAAAGTGACGATGTTATAGAACAGCTTAAAGCGATTACCCCAAACAGTATTGATCCTGAAAAAATCAAAGTGTTAGACCCAGCTTGCGGCAGTGGTCACATCTTAGTTGAAGTGTATGAAGTGCTGCGCGAAATCTACCTCGAAAGTGGTTACAGCATCAAAGAGATTCCTAAGCTAATACTGACCAAGAACATCTTTGGTTTAGATATCGATGATCGCGCGGCACAGATGGCGTCATTTGCCATTCTAATGAAGGCTCGTGAAGATGACCGCCGCATTTTCAGTCGCATGGAAGATAACGATCTTAGACCTAATATTTATTCAGTACAATCTACTGAACATATCAGCTTAGATCGGATATGGAATGAGCTAGATCTGGAAAACCAACATAGCATTGATGAAACCCACGATTTATTTTCTTCCAACCATAACGCTTGCTCCCAGCAAACTATGAACCCTCACTTCAGAACCATTAAGTATCTTCTTTCTGTATTTGAGAGCGCTAAAACGTTTGGCTCATTAATTAATGTTGATTCTTCTGAGCTGGTCAACCTAGAAAAACTCAGAACGGTCTTATTAAAAGCATTAGAAGGAAGCTCCTCAACTAAAGCCGAAGCAGCCCGTACTATTCTTCCTATTGTGGAACAAGGTATCATTTTGAGTTCAAGGTTTGATGTAACGATTGCTAATCCTCCCTATATGGGGCGGAAAGGTATGTACGCGCCTCTCAAACCATTCTTGAAAGAAAACTACCCCGAAAGTATTTGGGATGTTTACGCCGCGTTTATAGAAAAATGTATTCAACTTACTCAAAATAATGGATATACATCTCTTATCACGATGCAATCTTGGATGTCATTACCCGCTTTTGAGGGCTTGAGAAACAACATTTTTAACACATGCTATATAGACAACATGATTCACTTAGGTGCTCGCGCGTTCGATAGCATCTCAGGAGAGGTTGTACGCACGACGGCTTTTTCTCTCAGAAAAGAGAAACTGGATAGTTATAAAGGCGTATTTCTTGATCTAAAAGACGGTGGTTCGGAAGATGAAAAGAAAATTCTATTTCACTCCGATGATATTAGGTATTCACATTCTACCATCAAAGACTTTAAACGTTTACCAGAGCAACCTATATGCTACTGGATCGAAAAAGATGTTTTAAACACCTTTAATACCAATAGCTTTATTGGGGGCTACGCCCGTAGCCAAAGCTTAAATCTTACTGGTGATAATGAACGCTTTCTGAGAAGGCCATGGGAAGTTGACAGTGCAGAAATAGGAATAGGTAAGAACTGGCTTCAATATGCAAAAGGAGGGAAACTACGCAAGTGGTTTGGTAACATCGACTATGTCGTTGCTTGGGATGAAGCGACTATCGCCTACTATAAAAAAAATCGTACAGCTAGATTAATATCTGAAGAGCATTGGTATAAAGAAGGCATCACATGGAGTATGGTGACTAGCGGAAAACCTGGATTTCGCTTACTCCCTAATGACGCAATGTTCGATGTTGGAGGCGCAAGCATAATCTTTGACCAAGGTGATATACCTAAGTTAATGGTGCTTTTAAACAGTCCTGTTGCGGAAAAGCTAATTCGTCTATTTAACGAGTCAAAGATTCAGCTAGGCAACGTAACATCGTTACCATTTCGTGAAATACAGTTCGACTTGGCTGACGTTCAAGAGTTGATAGCAATTCACAAAAATGATTGGAATCAATATGAGACTTCTATCCATTACGCATCGTCACCGCTAATCACGAAAGATAAAAACATAAGTGAAGCATACAAAAGTTGGCTTCAGTCGAACTGTGAATCAGTTCAGAGGGTTAGGTTTTTGGAGACAAAACTGAACAAATTAGCAATCTCCGCGTACGATCTCGACTCAGTAATTAACAATACCATCCCTGAAACTGAAATAACGCTGAGCGGAAACCAACACTATAGGTTTTCTACGTTAGAAGCTCAGGATGACCGCCTTCAATCAGAAACAATTGCTGATTTATTAAGCTTTTCAACGGGCTGCATGATGGGCCGATACTCCCTTGACCGAGAAGGTTTAGTCTATGCACACTCAGGCAACCAAGGTTTCAAAGAACTCGTAGCCCAAGGCGCTTACAACACCTTCACTGCTGATGATGACGGCATTATCCCATTAGCGGCTGAAGAGTGGTTATTTGAAGACGACGCCACCAGCCGCTTCCGTGATTTTGTCAAAACAGTTTGGGGTGAAGAGCACCTGCAAGAGAACCTAGATTTTGTTGCAGAAAGCCTTTGCTTGGATGCAATCAAACCGAAGAAGAACGAACGTACAATGGATACAATTCGTCGCTACTTCTCTTCGCAGTTCTACAAAGATCATCTGAAAACATACAAGAAGCGCCCTATCTACTGGCTGTTTAGTTCTGGTAAAGAAAAAGCATTTGAATGTCTGGTTTACCTGCATCGCTACAACGAAAGCACACTAGCCCGTATGCGTACCGAGTATGTCACGCCTCTTATGGGTAGAATGGAGTCTCAGTATTCTGTACTTGAAGAGAGCCGAGCTAACGCAAGTGGTGCTGAACAACGCCGTATCGACAAAGAACTGAAGTCTATTGAGAAGAAGCAATCTGAATTACGTGCCTTCGATGAAGAGCTGAAGCACTTTGCTGAGATGAAGATCAGTTTCGACTTAGATGACGGTGTTAAGGTCAATTATGGCAAGTTTGGTAATCTACTTGCTGATGTCAAAGCCATTCATGGTAAGAAGTCTGAGGCTATCAAATAGTTTTGGAAACTAAGCTAAACTTTTCGAAACAACAGAAAAAGAGTCTGAAAGCAATTTCGGACTCTTTGCCTTCATACAAGAATTTTGAAGGCGCTGAGTCATTCCTGTTGTGCTACATCGCTTTTGAAACGTTAACTCGAAAAGTATGGAACTTCCACCGCAGTGCCAAAGCCAACAAAGAAGTTAATGAAACACATGCTCCTCTACCCTTGCCTGCGGTAAAATCAGCGTTTGTGGCATACAACATTAAGGTATCAGACAATGTTCTGAAGCCAATCATTAACTCGACTTTAAAGAAGCGTGGGGCGATGAACATTCGAAGCCTTCGTAACGGGTTAGTCCATCAGTGGAAGGTTAAGGACAGAGATGAAGTTTTGACTAGATACGATGAAATAATGGGTTATCTGGATAAAGTGATTAAAGCAATTAAGATAGAAATAACACAATGAATATAGACCAAATTTCACAAGGGCTTCTAGCCAAGTTCGATAACTGTCGATTGGTCTTTTGGCAGGACACAGACGAAGAGTTCACAAGCCAACTTGAAGAACTGTCAATCGATGGGATAGAGGTAATTCGCATTGATGACTTCTCTCATTTCCAGGTTAAGGAGCGCATAGAGCTGCTTGAGCCTAATACCCGCTTTGTCCTTTACAGTACAAAGGAGACCAGCAAACCCGAGCGCGACTGGCTCTACGATATACGCCTGTACTCGGAAAACTTCTATGCTGATTCAAGTTCGATGATCTTAAACGAGCTTGGCATGCGCATGGAGTTTCGACCAGTTGTTGCTAACTATCGCGCCTTCTTTACAAACAAATCTCGTGTTGCCCGCCTTAAAAAGTTATTGCCTCACAATGCTAATAAAGAAGAACTTGAACTGGCGCTCATTGCCGCCACTCTAAAAGTTGAATCTGCGACATTCGTAACCATACTTCTTGACTTACTAGCTAAACTAGCTAGCGGCACTGAATTTCAGCCTCTGTTCAAAGAATTAGAGAAATACAACCTAGTAGATACATTCTGGCACTTTGCTTCAAATACCGTTGGGTACAACATTGAAAAAGCGGACAGTGAAGAGAGTCAGCAACAACCTGACCTCGCCGATTTAGCAGCGAAGCTGCTGCTTACCGAATGCTATCAATCTCTAATCAACAGCGGAGTTAGCAATACCTCAGATATCTTAGTTCGCTTTACTCAGCACCTACTGCCAATTTCTTTAAACGAGTTTGGAAAGCGGGACAACTCTGAGCGCTCTGGAGTCAACTCTTCAAAGAGAGCGACTGCCGTCAGCTTAATCAAAAACATGCGCGAGAACCGCTCTATGTCTGCTGCTTATAACAAGCTAGCAAAAGCGGTGGAACAAGAATTCGAGCTTAAGCAAGTATTGTCAATGGTGAAATTGCCAAGACACTTACAGCGAGTAGAAACGTTCGAATACGCTGAGCAACAGTTTATCGTTTTACTTGCTCAGCAACTTAATGAGCTGGAGCAAGTTGAAGTAGATGCATTAATCTCTCACCGACTGTCAACTCACTGGACATATCATCAGCCTAACTACTCCTCCATTTTGAAGGCCATTCGCGCAGCTAAGCACTTCTACTCCCTCAAGCATAAGTACATTGATGGATTTGAATACGCCTCTGCGAAAGATATGTATCGAGCGTATGAAAGTGAACTTTACAAGTTCGACTCAGCCTATAGAGAGTTCTGTGAGCACGCGCTAAAAGTCGCTCACAATGGTTCAGACATCCTTAAGATGACAGGGCTAGTTGGCAATATCGAAACACTTTATGTTGACTGGTATCTCCACGACCTTGCTATAGCGTGGGATAAGCTTGTCGATGATGAAGATCTGTTAGATAAATGGAAAATTCCAGGCGTTCCAAATCAATATGATTTCTATCGTCATCAAGTGGAAGGGCTTTTCAATACATCTCAGGTTAAAAAGGTCTTCGTAATCATCTCTGATGCGTTGAGATACGATGTGGCTCATGCAATCAGCGATGAGATAAACAACGAAGAGCGTTTTGCTGCTGAGCTAAAATCTCAGCTTGGTGTAGTACCTTCATACACTCAACTGGGTATGGCTTCACTACTACCATATAACAAATTAACTGCGCATATTGGTTCAAAAGTTGAGTATAAAGCTGATGGTATCAGCGTCCACGGAACAGAGAACCGCCAGAAGATACTGGCGAAACGCAACGGTTTAGCGTTCAAGGCTTCCGAGGTACTGAGCTGGACAAACGAAGAAGGCCGTAAGAAGGTTCATGATGCGCGTATTGTGTACATCTATCACGATAGAATTGATGCCATCGGCGATAAAGCAGTAACGGAGAATCAAACGTTTGAAGCTTGTGCAGAAACAATATCTGAAATCAAACTCCTTGTAGAGCGCATTATTAACAGATTAAACGGCAGTCGTGTATTGGTCACTGCTGACCATGGGTTTATTTTCAAATCCAGCGATGTGGTTGAGTCAGATAAAACCGCCTTAACTGTAAAACCTAAAGGTGCAGTGGAAGCTAAAAAGCGTTATATCATCGGAGAAAGCTTACCAAGTGAAGACTTTTATCGACAAGCCAAAATGGCAGCAACAGCAAACCTAACTGTAGACGCTAGCCAACAAGGTACTGAAAACTGTTCAGATGCTGAGTTCATTGTACCTAGAGGCTCTAACCGCTTTAATTTTGTTGGCGGTGCTAAGTTCATCCACGGTGGAATCATGCCGCAGGAAATTTGTGTTCCTGTCATTCAGGTCAAGCAATTGAAGACAGAGAAGCAGCAAACTAAACATGCCAAAGAGCGAGTACCTGTCGTTCCACTATCGAATCCTATTCGCCTCGTTTCCTTAGCTGATAAAATCGAGCTTTTCCAAGCTGGTGCTGTCGGTAGTAAATACATGGCAAGAGAGCTAGAAATCTGGATTGAAGGTCCAAACGGTCAAGTAGTCTCTCACAAACAAAAAATGCTCTTTGACGCAACATCTGAAAGGCAAGAAGATCGTAAACGCAGTGTAGTGATTATGCTTAGCGGCTCAGGATTTGATCGAACTACCTCATACAAATTGATGATGCGCGATGTAACACAACCAAACAAAACGATAGACTTGCAACCACATTCAGTAACTATTGATATAGCTATTGAAGATGATTTCTTCTAAGGGACACTAATGAACGATTACTACGATTACTACGATAACGAAGAGAATATGACTTCATCAATTGACTCCGCGCAAGAGATCAAAGAAATAAAGGATGCAGATCTAGACGATCTGATGACTACCGAGTTTAAAGGGCGTGTTGTTCGGAAAGACTTAACGAAACAGCTTAAAGAGGGCGCGAACGTCCCTGTTTATGTACTTGAGTACTTACTAGGTATGTACTGCTCATCTGCTGAAGACGACCTGATTGAAGCTGGCCTTGCTCGCGTTAAGCAGATCTTGACCGATAACTACGTTCGCCCAGATGAAGCAGAAAAAGTTAAGTCACTGATCAGAGAGAAAGGCACACATAAAGTTATCGATAAGGTCTCTGTTCGACTCAATCAAAAGAAAGATGTCTATGAAGCTAGTCTGTCGAACTTAGGCATTAAAGATGCGGTTATCCCAGCCAATATCGTTAAGGAAAACGAAAAACTCTTAACCGGTGGTATTTGGTGCATCGTAACCCTCAGCTATTTCTATGAGGAAGGCCAAAAGACATCGCCATTCTCGGTGATCGGGCTGAAAGCTATTCAGATGCCTTCAATGAACATGCAAGAAGTCTTCGACGCCAGACGTAACTTCAGCATGGATCAATGGCTGGACATGCTGCTTCGCTCTATTGGTATGGAGCCAGCAAATCTGGAACAAAGAGCCAAATGGCACATACTTGCTCGCATGATCCCATTTGTAGAAAACAACTATAACGTATGTGAACTCGGCCCTCGTGGTACTGGTAAATCACACGTTTATAAAGAATGTTCTCCTAACTCTCTTTTAGTATCTGGCGGCCAGACTACAGTAGCTAACCTTTTCTATAATATGTCCTCACGTCAGGTAGGACTGGTAGGCATGTGGGACATAGTTGCATTTGACGAAGTGGCTGGTATCCGATTCAAGGATAAAGATGGCGTCCAGATCATGAAAGATTACATGGCTTCTGGCTCATTCAGCCGAGGTCGTGATTCTATAGAAGCGAAAGCCTCAATGGTGTTCGTCGGTAACATTGATCAGAGTGTGGAGACTTTGGTAAAAACTAGCCACTTGTTAGCTCCATTCCCAACCGAAATGATCGACTCTGCATTCTTTGACCGTTTCCACGCCTATATCCCTGGATGGGAAATACCAAAGATGCGACCAGAGTTCTTTACCGATCGCTTTGGACTTATCACTGACTACTTGGCGGAATACATGCGAGATATGCGTAAGCATACCTTTGCGGACGCTATCGATAAATTCTTCAAGCTAGGTAACAACCTTAACCAACGTGATGTAATCGCAGTTCGCAGAACAACGTCTGGCCTTCTAAAGCTTCTATTTCCACACGGTGAGTACAGTAAAGAAGACGTGCGTGTTTGCTTAACTTACGCACTAGAAGTTAGACGCCGAGTGAAGGAGCAGCTCAAGAAAATCGGTGGCATGGAGTTCTTCGATGTAAACTTCTCATACATTGATAATGACTCACTAGAAGAGTTCTTCGTAAATGTTCCTGAACAGGGGGGATCGCAAATTATTCCTCCAGGAATGCCAAACGCTGGCGTTGTTCACTTTGTAAGTCCAGGAACAGCAGGAAAGCTTGGAGTATTCCGAATCGAGACTCAAAAGACCGCTGGTAATGGAAAACTGACGACATCTGGTCTTGGTTCAGATACTGAAGCTAAAGAACAAGTTAAGGTAGGGTTTGAGTACTTTAAAGGCAATTTATCTAGGATTGCAGCTAACAATCAGTTCTCAGATCATGAATTCCACCTGCATTTTGTAGATCTTCAATTGTCTGGGAATAGCCACTGTTCTAGCTTACCAGCGCTAATAGCAAACTGTTCTATCTTACTCGGCAAGCCGATGCAAGAGTCGATGGTCGTCCTTGGATCTATGACCTTAGGTGGAGTTCTAAACCCTGTGCAAGACCTCGCTGGTTCAATGCAGGTAGCCCTAGAAGCAGGTGCAACTAAAATCCTAATCCCAATGGCCTCGGCTACCGATATTCCGACTGTACCTGCGGAAACATTTACCAAGTTTCAGGTTAGCTTCTACAGTGATCCAGTGGATGCGGTTTATAAGGCGCTAGGAGTAAATTAACCCAGCGTTATTTCATAGACACCCTACATTGCACAACTAGGATAAATCAAACGATAGCCATCGAACGCATAACTATTCAGTCGATGGCTTCGCTATCTTAACTTTTGGAGCATAACTCTAAGCAATTTTGGGGCAAAAGTTAGCTCTAAAGAAACTTGTAAGCTCCTGCTTACCCAAACGTTACCCTATACCTTAAATTCAAAATGATACCGCCCTTTACTTATCGGCCAGGTAACAGACCATCACTGCTAAATTTTCTCGGCATGGATTGTACTACAAAGTGCATATCTCAGAGGTTGATTTAGATTATTAGAATATTCAAATGTGAAAGGGATGACTACGTTCAGCAACAAACTAGAGGGAGTACATAAAATGCTTTATAGAGAGGGATTAGCCCCACTTTTCGGCAGGGCCATAGAGCGTAATCCATTAGGTTGCAGAATAAGCCTGTGTGCAGTGTGCAGCGCACAATCCTCAGTGAAGTGCCTTCTCCAAACAATAGATTTAGCAATGAGACAGAATATTGATATGCAACATTACTTTTATTTACTTCTGGCATGATACTTAAAATTCTAAAAACAATCATTGAGAACAGATATGAACAATCGAGAAACAGCAGAGTTAGGTTTAACCATATTTCAAAAAGCTTTAAACAAGAATTTGATCAAAACGCAAAAAGGTGAAATTCACCCAGAAATTCAGGTCTATTCAGATACTCCAAAGGGTAAACCACGTTTTTCATACGCTTTAATGGCGACAGGCACAAGAGTCAAATCATTTTGTGTTGCAATCGTAGGAGAACCATACAAGAAGAAGCTTTGCTTTGATATCGGGGTTAGTACTTTTCACAAGTTCCGAAAACAAGGTAATGCTGAGACAATTCTGATGAAAGCAATAGAAGAGCTAAAGTATGGTCTTAGCCGTAATAATATCACTGAATTTTACATCGAACTAAAAGTGGACAAAGAAAACGAAGCATCCCATAAGTTGTGCCAAAAATTTGCGGATGAAACTATAATGTCTGAAAAAAGCACAAACTATCTGAAGCTTATTAAATAAGAATAAGGGTTTTAATAAAAGCATGGTCAGCGATTCAAGATTTTGTGGGAATACGGATGTTGAATAAGGGTCAGTTTGATTTTTGGTTACGTCATGATGAGCCGAAACTTAGGGGGCAGGAAAGATCCGCCTTTCTCAATTAACTCTTCAATATATTTGGAATTTACGAATGGAAAGAGGTGCTCTGATAAGCACTTCATAAACATCTCCAATTTTTGCAACAAGCCCGTTCGAAGAGCATTGGCTGCTCGCGCAGCCAACAGGATGTTATTGCCTATTGACAGGCAGAAGGCTCATATGTGTTAGGGCTTGGGACTTATTAACAAATACTGACCAGCCCCTTTACGACCTCTATAGTGATTAATTACAGAAGGAGCCGATGGGTTGGGATCAAAAATAACCCTATCACTAGCCTTAACAACCCAGTGCCAATAATTTCCGGGGCGTACGTTCACTTTCACGATAGATGGAGTACGGACATTGCTCCAAGAACAAAACCTTTTACGTTCTGCAGCAAAACCTAATGTGTCTAAGACTTTGATGAGATCTTTGTGAAAGGTGTAATACTGACCATCGACCACCAAATTATGCTGGTAGAAAGCTTCTTCAACACGCTCATAAGTGAATCCAGTAACCATTGCTATACATGCAACACCACAGTCCCCTTGTGCATACTTTCTTTGCACTACTCGATTCATTATTTCTCCAAGAGCCCTAACGCTTATTAGTCGACAAACTGTCGTCTTTTTCTTCTATATAATGCACTCTTAGTCATATTAATTCAATTAACAATCAATAATTTAAAGTAAGACAAGGGATACTAAATTTCAAAATATCGCCTAAATACGGTAATGCTAAGTTATCAACTTAACCGGATAAGTTTTAGTAGGGCAAAGGCGTTTTCTAGTATCTAGTAGAAGCCACATCCAAACTCGCTGCAGAGTAGCGTGGCGTTCGGCTTGAAAATTCGAGACAGGTAATTTTCGCCGTTGGTTCCTATTGTTTAGGTGAAACAATGAAAATCCCCATACTATCACTTCGAAAGCGACACTT
This sequence comes from Vibrio azureus, assembly GCF_002849855.1. NCBI lineage: Bacteria > Pseudomonadati > Pseudomonadota > Gammaproteobacteria > Vibrionales > Vibrionaceae > Vibrio > Vibrio azureus. The sequence goes on along the minus strand of NZ_CP018618.1, from coordinate 45,173 downwards.
ACTCTTGGTAAAAAAGAACCCCCAAAAATCATATAACCAATTGATTTATAACAACTAATAAAAAACCAAACACTCGTACAAATCTGTAAAACTGTTTAGTATTACAGATTGGGTTAACATTGAGAAAATCTAACCAACCCCTATTAAAATAACATAAAAAATATGAAATGTGACAGCGTCACTTCAAGTTGAATCAACACATGTCTAAAGACAATATGTTTGATCGGTTTTGCACTTAAAACTGGTAGAACTGGCTATTTTGAAGCTAAAAAACCGCTGGTAGAATCAGCGGTTTCTGAATATATTTTTTCGATTTATACTTGTGAGTCTAATATCTCTCTAATCTTCTTGTATGGCTTTTTATTAAAATTATAGATGATTTTATGCCCACCAAACTCTTTCTCTATGCCAGCAATCAACTTCCTCCACTCAAGAAAATAAGCCACCATCGAATAAGTCAACATCCCGAACGTGAACAGCACTGGCATGCCAATACTGAAAAACACTACGGAATGAACCCCTATTTCAGCACTTACAATTTCTGAATGTTTGAGTACTTCTGCCATTCCCATAGCGATACCAGCACCACTAGTCCCAATAAAGAAGCTTGCAATATACAGACCGTTTCTCACTTTCTTTAATGGTTTTCTGAGGAAAGGCATTCTGTGGAGACTAAGCAAACCAAAGATATCTGACCCTCTAACTTCAATTTCATCACCTCTGACGATAATATATTTTTTATTATGAAAATTGTTTTTATTACTAAAAAAAACACCAGAGAGAACACCAAGAAAATTCATAGCAATTAGAGAAGAGAACATGTAAAAGTTAATGTCAAAGATATCTTTAGATCTGACAATTACAGGTTCAATTATGAAAACTGAAAGCTGAAAAATAACATAAAGAAGAGAAATTAAAGCAAATTCAAGTTTCTTTTGAATTAAACCAATCCCGTTCTTAGTCAATGTGCCCAATGGTACAGCACTCGTAATTAAAAGCATAGACCAACAATAAATCTTGGGGATGTAATATTCAGAACCAATAGAATATCCTATCTGAAATGGCAGAAAACAAAAAAACAACAATAATAGAGAATACCTTTTAACACCTACATCTAATTTATTATCTGAATAAATTTCCATAAAAATCGCAACCTATCATGTAATTATATTCCTTACTTGTTTAATATCCGCTATTGAACCTTAGTAAATCAGGTCTATAGTTATAGTCTTCAATTAGATCAACATCTTCTTGAGCTGGCTCCACAACTTCCGATTAATTTATCATAAGACGCTAAAGATTTAAGAAAATACATCGAGATTTTTTACTCTACCGCACATAAATCGCGCCAGCGTGTTATCATTTTTTAACAATGTATGTTATCCAAGATATAAAAAACAAACCATTAATAAACTGTGTAGATATACAAAAAAGACTAAAGATGGTAGGTAAATCTGCCATGGAATTGGTATTAGGTTTTGTAGGAAAAACGCACGCCCTCAACATGTATGGATTATTTAGTCTAACTAGTTTTGGGGCATTTTTCGTGTTCCATGCCCCTTCGGCATACTTTTGGACAAAAATCAGTTTCAAAAAATCTAAAGCTAAAGGCTCATGGATAAGTTTTAATATGGAAAATCCATATAGATTCGCTTTAACATTTAAGATTAGTAGTTAAGCCCACAGTAAAACTGTGGACTTAAAGTATCTAATGCTCAGTTATTCTTTTAGATGGCGATATAATTTAGGAAGAATATGTTCTTGTTCTAGAATATCTTTTAGTCTTTCTTCGAATGGTTCTGGTTTCTTATCATTGAAAACATATGTTTTAGGCTGACTTCTCTTAAAGGTATCTCCAGTAATAAGTGAGCTTTTACCAAATTCCATAAAGTTGAATATTTGCTGAAGAAAATAGTTATTTCCTTCTTCTGAATTAAGAATTATACCACCTGTCGGCTGTACTTTCATACGGATCAGATCATAATTTCCGTGATCATTCCTTTTATCTCCGTAAAGATAGAAAGTAACACCTGTGCTTTTCTCTAAAAAACCCAAATTCTCAAACCGACAAGCTGCTAAACGACCTAGACCCCACGTATAAACAATTTTTCGCCTACGATCAAAATAAATATCAGCAGGCCTTGGTGATTTTATTAGAAAAAAAGTAAGATATAATGTAATGATTGCTACGATAGATGTAATTATAAGCATACCTTTCACATGCTCACGTATCCCTTCCCCACCATACAAGTGGACCGCTTTAATAAATCGGAAAAGAGAGTAGTTTTTTTCTTCTCCGAATATCAATTTATAATAATTATAGTCTCTAGTCTTGTAACTACTAAAATATCTTCCTTCATCTTGCATCTCTTCATACTGGACTAGTCTTTCCATTCCTGTATTAATAGATGCTGAATCCAAACCTATCCCATTAACTGCGTATATTAAGATTATCCACCACGCTATAACAAATGGGATTATATATACAGAGCGTATATTATACCTGTGTTCACGAACACAAAGTATGTCATCTGTAACACGCATAAATGGCTCAAGAGGCTCTTCTTCCGGCCCTATATTTTTTTGCTGTAAAAAAAAGTCTCTGCCATTAATAAGTTTTTGAGCATATTTGGATCTAATGAATAACTTATCATCATTATTGTTATTTATCATAAATCTCTCTCATAATCTGCAAGTTTACCGTCAATCATACCAAGGTAAGTTTTCAGTAACCTTCCATCTTTCGTTAGCCTTCGCTTAGGTACAGTCAGATCTTTACTCTGTTCATAATACCAATGAAGTTCGAGATCGTAACCAATTGGATTATCCATCTCTACCTCGAATATAATTTGGAAGTTAGCTAGAACATCTTGCACTGTCAACTCTGATGGTAGGTGATACTCATAATCTGGATCTGCAAGCTTTTCAGGGGAAGGGAAATGGTAATCTAAGCCCGTTTCTGCTTTTGCAAAAGCTTGTGCAAATGCTTTGGTAGCTTCTTCGTTAACCTTGAATGTTCCTTTTTGAATTTGTTGAAGATACGCAGGGCGACGTGGATCAATCCAACCTTTATTATAAACTGCGGCTACAACGTTTGATTCTCCTAATTTAAAATGAGGCAGGGTAAAAATATATTTATAGCGTTTTCTCGTTCTAGAAATCTCCTCTACAACTTCAACATAAAGTCGAGGCATATAACTGTAGTTATAAAACTCTTGAGTCTCCATTTCAAGTGCTAGTTTATATTTCGGATTATCACCTAATTCAGCTGCCTTTTCAATCCTTTGTGGAATAGTAAATTTACCCCTATTTTCGAAGTGCCAAAATGCATATTTATTACTATTTCCCCAGAAGCACCTATACAAGAGTTCCTCAAAATCACTCTTGTGTGCCCTTCTTTTGTAATTATCTGCTGCCAGTAAGTACATCATTGCAAAAAAGTACAGCCAAAGAACTTGTCTCGATGAAACAGCAATATTTTGCATCGTTCTAAAAGGTGCTGCAAGCACAAAGGTGGAACCCATGATAGTGTAAATATGCCCATTCAATGCATCTCTATCACCTGTTTCATAAGCATCTATGACACCCACTCCAGCTGTTACCATGACGGCTAAACTTGAAATAGCAACGAGCCTAGAAAGTGCTTGTCCTTCTGCGATTTTTTGAAGTACCAATAGTCTTCCATCAATAGACTTAGTTAAAAGCCTAGTTACACCGATTGATGATACTGCCAATAATTTTGGTAGGTATGTTCTTAATGCCCAGTACAACCTAAAAGAATTTAACAATCTTCTCTGGAAAATAAGTTGCGAATTAAGTACTCCAATCGTATCTGTAATACCTGCAGAAAGAGCGGCTACAGAGTCACTGTAGTTAAGAATAAAGTTAAAGGGAAGCTGTCCTGTTGCGGGATCCAACTCTACATCAAATCTATCATTTTGTGTTATTTGAACTAGAACATCAATGTTAGCTTTCAAGGATACCATCGAAATTGCACCATCTACTCTCGACCCTAACAATTCTAAGGTTGAATTTGCAGAAAACGATGTATAGCGCCCGCCAAATTTAGGTACTACTATTTCAGGTAAATTCGCTTTATTGGCTATTTCCTCAAAATGTGGCATTTTATGTTTCCATTCATCATTTGCCCAATTAATTAGCTTTGTTCCTTTATCGAGAGCTGAGAGAGTTCGTTTAATGGGCCGATCATTCTTTCCTTTAGAATCAATATTTTTAGCCAGTATTTCTGCTAACTTATCTAGGGTTATCTTCACCTCTCCCTTGATTTCCTTTATTCCATAACCTTTCTCAAATATTATTGGGATAAAAGATAATAGCTTTCCATAGAGTTTTGGTCTTAATATTTTCGCAGAAGTTATCGTTCCCTCTTTTGTATACTTTGCTATTGAGCTAACCCAGCAAAAGACAAACTCTAATACATTAGCTGTATTTTTAAGTAGCACATTAGTGACGTCAGCCCAGTCCACATTATCTTGACATTGAAGTAAAATAACTTTGAGATGATCTTGAAATATCCCATAAGCGCCTCCGCTGGCCTCATCACTAACCATAAAGTAGACTATTTCTTTTCCTTCTTCTGAGCTTTCTAAACCTTCCAAAGTGACTTTCATCACTTTGCTCAGTTTCTCCATTTCTTTGATTAAATCTTTAGGATTTTGGCTATCAAAGTAGTGTTCAAAATAGGCATTCAAAGAGCCAAGTGAGCCATCCGCTAACCCCTCTTCTCCATCCTTCAGGTAAGAGAATGCTGAATACAGTTTTAAAATCTCTTTTCTTCGGTCCGATATCTCTTTAGCAAATGTTTTATTTTCTTTGTAGAACTTGTTAAGTTCAGATAAATTAATATATTTATTAATTGATTGCTCTAGAGGCCCTCCTTTCCCACTTTTTTGTAAATGTAAAATCATGTCTCCAATCGTTTTGGGATAAACGCGGCTTGCTTCATAAGACTTTTCTATAGTGAAAATCATGGTGAGCAAAAAAGTGATATCGGCTTGTCGACCAACTGGATCATAAAGAGCAACCAGCACACCATTTTTCTTTTCACTATGACTTTTTTGCATAGTTTCTACAATTCCCTCAGGGGAGAGTGGATAACTATCTTGAGTTGTAAAAAGTTCAAGCCCCATATCCGTCGGCTTACTTGATTTCTCGGCCTTAAACCATTTGTTGTCCGTTGGACGGTAATCTTCGACCATAGAACCTAGGTTTTCTTCGGTCGCTTCAACACTAAAATCAGTTTGCGAAGAGGTTAAATCGACCCTTTGCATCGCTTTTTGACGAAACTCTTCGTCTTCATTCATTTTATCTATGATTGACTCTGCCCATTCATGTGCGGAATAAGCAATGGATATTTCCTGAGTCTGAGCATTAACAAAGGCAAAAGGGTAGAAATCGCTTCCTGATGATGTATCTAGTGTCAGCCCATCTTGGGCATTTTTACCATTAGTAAAGTTATATTTTTCAAACCTTTCCAAAACACCATTAGGCGTTTCCGTTTGAAGATATTTAAAGATATGGCAAGCACGTTTCCCTGAGTCGCCTTCTTCCTTGATATAGATCCAACCTTCACACAGAAGACGAAGGATATACCCTCCCGTCTCTTTTAAGCTTGATGCTTGAGACATTTCAATCATTGTTGGCGGAGCCTGAGCGGGCATTGGATCTTCAAATACATTTGCATAGCCATAGCGAACAGGGTAAATTGGGATCTTATCTTGTATTACCCCTGCTATTTTTTCAGGAGCAGGCAGCGCAACACTTACTTCTGGTATGGCGTTTACCACTGAGGTAACTTCTCGGCTCTCTGTTGAGACAAGTCCTTCGTCATTATTAACTTTAACGTTCTCTATATCATCAAGAATTTTTGTAGCTTTAGATTTTAACTTATTGAATGTGTTAGATATAAGTTCCGATTTCGCTTTCGAATAAGCATCGAGCTTATTAAGATGCTCATTCAAAATATCTTCTAAATGTGCGTATTCCTTACGAGCTTCATCACGAAGATAGGAAACACGGTCTCGCACTTTTTTGTCTAAGGACTCAAAATGCTTATTCATAGTTTTTTTGGCCGCTTCCCAATCATAACGTTCAAGATAACTTTTCGGGTTACCCTGCCCAAGCCCTCGTATATAGGCCAACATACGATCTGAAGTCTCACGAGGGTCTAAACACAAAATAGTAGAGAGTATGTCGCCTTCTTCAAGAGCATGAGGCATGGTTCTAGCTAACAAAGCCTCGGTAGTATGAGGAAGCGGTTGACGGAGGTGGCACAACGCAGAAGCGCATACTTTATCAAAGTCATACTCATTAGATGCATAAAAATGCGAAAAGTGCATTTTTATCTCTGTTTCAATGATGTCTTGAAAAAATTTGTCTTCACTCAAGTTTGTTCCCATACAACCCCATGCAGTACCATGGGTATCCACACGAGTTGGCTGCCAGAATCCACGTTGGCCTTTTGTCGCTAGTTCAAAGAAATCTTCATCTGATACTGATTCTTGATAATGAGGGTTATCTCGGCGAAGGGGTTTGAGTACCAAGTCATCTTGACTTTCTTCTGCGACCAACTTCACTTTGTCCGGTTTAAGTCCTGTCACAGTGGCTTTGCCTTGACCGTCAAGAGTACCAGAGCCAACAACAGCACCCGCTTCGTTAATCAGCTCAAAAGGGGCATTCGTTAAGCGCTTTCCGTTAGGGTAACGAATGGAAACCTCTAAATCGTGTGTTTCTTCTAAATCTTCATCCACACTCACTGACGGGTTTTGAACACCAAAACACATGGTATTGGCCTTATTCATTGTCATTTGGTCTGTTTGGCGTGCCACGCCTTTGCCTTCAATAAGAACGGTGGGTGAAGAGGTGACAAACTGAGCTTCTGCTTCAATGGTGCCAGAACTCACCCCTTTTTTATCGCCTCCTGCATCTCCGGTACTCTTACTAAATTTACTACCTTGTAGAGCGATACTATTGCCACCGTCAGCGAAAACCGTTGTTGAACCATCAACTAAGTCAGATGATTTAGCGTTATTACCATAGGGAATAGGCACAACAGGCTTACCAACTTTGGTTAAGCACACATCAGGGACCGATGCGTTCGCCTCTCCCCCAGAGCCTTTGTGTACAATACTTAATCCATTTGCTGCAATCGTTACGGCCATGCCTATTCTCTCTTCTTAATTAATTTAAACTGACTTTCTTGGCTTGAATCTTTTGAGTTCTTTCAGCCATGCTGTTGATGTGTTTTGCTTCAGTTTTTATGGTGCCGTTTTTGGCCGTCATTGTGATTTGGGTATCTCCTGAACGTAATGTCAGCTCCTCATCGCCTTCAATGCGCATCCGCTCGGCACGGAAGACAATTTGTTCTTTTTTTAGAAGGGAGGTATAAATATCTAGGATGGTGGGAAGGCTGATATCACCGCCAAAAAAATCAACACGACAGTCCAGTTTATTATCAATGGCTAACTCTATATCGGATTTAGAGAACGCTCGTCCTAAAGTGCCCCATATTGGTTCACCAAAAGGGTTAGATTCAAAGTCAATTTTAACTCGGGTTAAGTCTGGGTGAATTTCACTTATCCATCCTATTCGAGAATTAACTTCTATTGTAAGGTCATTGTTATTTGACATCGTCATGCCGTTCCTGTTTAACTGATGCTTAACAAGACATGGTAACATCATAATTTTAAACAACTTAATTGATACCAGAAGACACTTTACCTAAATGGCCTAGTGTATAAGAGTTAATGGCTATTCAAGTTGTTAGTTCGATGTAGTCATAGTGACGAAGTGACCTGTTATTTAGACTGAGGTGCAATTTCGTAAAACAGACTAAAAATATGAGATGAGTCACAAATTAATAGTAATAGGTAATCTGCTTTTTAGGGTTTTATTGTTCGCTTAAAAGGTTGGCTTTTCAAATTAGTTTTACTAAGTCAAAATAGAACTAATAAAATGCGTATGAGTAAAAGCTCTAAATGGAAAAGGGGCATAAATGAGTTTGCCAATACCACTTCAACTAATGTGATCACCAAGCGATTCTGTCGTACCTTAACTACCAAGCGACTTTGTCGTTAGCCTAATTACCGAGGGAAATTGACGGTCCTACTTTTTACGTAATCCTTTGACTATCACTGTGAATTAGTCAAAGGGTGTATAGGATGATCGTTATGGATGCTAAATCCCAGCTTACCGTGGATGTCATTGCTAAAGTGGCACTTAACAAAATCTCTATTCTCAATGCCTCGAAACTGCTCAATAAATCCCCCCGAACCATTGAACGTTACCTCAGACGATACCGTACCGATGGTATTCGTTTCGTTGTTCATGGCAACACAGGAAGAGCACCCGCTAATAAAATCCCCGTGACCTTAAAGAAGCAAGTTCAAGCTCTGATAAAAGCCAAGTATTACGACTTTAACATGCTTCATATGGCAGACATGCTGGAAGTGTTTGAAGGCATCAAAGTAAAGCGAGAGACACTTCGTACCTGGGCGCACGAAATCCATCATGTAAAACGAGCTAAACATCGCCGCTCCAAAGTAAGAAGACGACGAGAGCGCATGGAGGCAGAAGGCTTAATGCTGCAAATGGACGGCAGCACTCACCTTTGGTTCGGGGACAAAAAATCCTGCCTTATCGCTATGATTGATGACGCAACCAGTGACGTTCATGCGGAGTTCTTTCCTTCAGAAACTACGGAAGGGTGCCTCAAAGTAATGAAGGCTTATATCGAAAAAAAGGGGCTTTTTAAGACGCTTTATGTTGATAGAGCGGGTATCTTTGGTGGACCAAAACGCTGCCACTTCTCTCAGATGCAACGAGCCTGCGAAGAGCTTGGTATAGAAATTATTTTTGCCAACTCCCCCCAAGGAAAAGGGCGTATCGAACACGCCTTCGATACGTTCCAAGATCGTCTCGTCCCTGAGTTAAGACTGGCGGGGGTCACCGATATGAATAGCGCAAATGATTACCTGCAAAACACTTTCATCCCTGACTATTGGGCGACAACCCTCACCGTCAACGCTAAGCAGGTGCGCTCGGAACATAGGCCCGTTCCGAAACACCTAAACCTCGATGCGATATGTATCCAAAAAGAATATCGAAAAATCCGTCGGGACCATACCTTCAGTTATGGTAACGCAATGTACCAAATTACCTCTCCGTTAAGGCACTCTATCGTGAGTCAACAAGTTGAGCTACGTAAGCAACTTGATGGGAACTTCACCGCTTACTTTGCTGACCGAGAGCTGTCCATTAAAGAGCTTGTTGAGCCTAGCTCTAGGAAAGAATACGGGGAAGAAGTTCAGAAAAAGCTCGATGCTATTGAACTTGCCAAGGAGTTAGGAAATGTGAGAGAAGCTGCTCGGCAGAGCGGTTGCTCTGTCAAAAGCATTCACAACAACCGTCAACTTCTCGAAGCACACGGTCCATTAGCTTTGAAACGTATGTATGGCCAACCAAGGCACAGTATCCGCATCGATGAGAAGACTCGAAATGTCGTCATCTCATTAACGCTCAAATTACCTCATCTAACATCGATCAGGATCAGTGGTGAGATGAGAAAGCGATTTAACATCTCGATTAGTCACTCAACAGTAAGGAACATCTGGCTTGAAGAAAAGCTGAATACAAGAGAGTTACGGGAAGCTCGTGCCGAGGCATCAATTATCGAATAAGAGCAGAACTGTCATAGTTGACTACTATTAATAAGACTATGACAGAGTCCTTCGGTAATTAAACCGTCAACCTCCCTCGGTAATCACACAATACCACTTCAACTAAACCTATAAAGAAGATACGAATCCTACAAGAATTAAGTTTTGGCTTCGTTTAGCTACACAACCGTAGACATCAATCACTAAAACTGACGTTACACTTATAGGGATTCATAACAATAAAGATTGAAATTTAGGTTTTATCAACACCCTCTTTTGTTTCATCTCAATTTTCTATTTACAAATTTGTGCTAATGTGCAAAAAGGTGCACATGTCGGACAGCAGATTTTGACTTAGTTGAAATCTGAACAAGCAATGGATGTGGCAGAAAAAAATGGTGGTTTGTCTTTAAAGATGCTCAAGAAGCGGGACTAAAGTCGGTCACATTTGAGTTGTCCCCCCCCCTGTTTGACACGCATCATCCTGATGCACCCTATCAAAATAGTTTCGACCTTAGTTTTCCACCGATATTAATAAAATTAATTTATATATATCAGGTAAATAGTTGTCAGAAAAATAGCCCCCAAACTATGTTTAATAATATAAGCACAATAGTATTTAAGTTAATTCTCTGTGGTTCATTCATGCTGCCATCTGTGCTGTTTATGTTCTATAAAGTGACGCTTGAAACACTAACCATGTTATTTGTTTTTTTATCATTAATTGGCTATTTTGGCTTTAAAGCATTTGAAAATCATATTATTAACAGAACGCTTAAAAGTGTTCACGTAAAAGTTAATGCAATGAATCATACGATCAATGAGGCAATAATTTATTCTTCTAAGAAGAATGAAAAAATAAGTTTAGCTGATTCACTATCTATAAAAGAATCACTATATTCTATTGCTTCAATCAGTCCATTCAATCACAGTCCTTCCATGCTTTATCGTAGTGTCGAACCATTATTATCAGTTACATTAAGTGAATATGGCACACTGGCAAATCATTACGGTATTAAGTTCGAATACGACTTCTCCGCAGACTCACAGATTAAGGTGATAAAGTTATGCCCAAGCACTCTCAATAAGGTCTTGAGCATTGTTCTTTCAAACGCCATTAGTGTGTCAGGCAAAGGTGATAGAATAAGAGTGATGACAAAGCTATCTCAATCCCACTACTCAGTAATTGTTCTAGACGATGGTTCGGGTATAACTCCCGCAACACTTGCAAAGATAGAAAAAAGAGAAACGTTATCTTGCGGAAGGAGAGTCGATATTCATAATCGAGTCCATTATGGATTGGGACTTATATCTCTTAAGAGGCTAGCCAATGGAAGGGATATATCTATTCAGTCAGATCAAGTAGATTCAAAGCACTGTGTAATAATTAATATAGATAGAAGAACCGGCGGCAAAGCCGACTGAGCGTGAAAGCAAAGAGACTTAACCTTTACAGCGCTTTAACAATTCAGAGTTCATTTCAGAGCCAATTCCATTTTAGAATGCCTTTAATATATTATATTTGCCATTATAATATGAAAAAAGCAATTACTTTTTTACTTCAATCTCTCCAAAATTACTAATTATAAAATTGACTTTAACTATATTCATTGCATAAAAATAGAATACAGTCCCCACACCTAAGATACTTGTAAAGATAATTAAGATAAATTAATGCCTGAAAATTTTATTTATTTTCTCGATAGTGCTATCATGCCCAACCCAATAATCATGAACGATGCCAGCAATTTTATTGCTTAAATTGTTCTCTTCCTTCTCTATTACGGTATTTTATAGCTCGAAATGTAAAATTCGCCGTTTAAATAATATTGAGTGTGCACATGGATATCGTCATTATTGAAGATCAACCTATCATAGCAGAAGCGATTTGCCGAGACTTTCAAAAAACATCTAACGGCACTCTTACCATCACAACACTAACTACCCTAGAAGAACTAAAACAGTTTGATTTTAATAGCTGTCAGTTCATCATTAGTGATCTGTATTTAGGCACGTCAATTCACGAAACTATGCATGAGCTGTATAAGCTACGAGCGTTACACTCAAACGTATCCATTTCTATTTTTACCCAATCAACAGACATCCCTAATCTAGAAGCTTTCCTAGCACTTATAAAAGCTAATCACCTGTTTGATAAACGTTTCATCAGTGACATTTCCCATATTGTTTTACATGAAGAACCTCAACAGTTTCACGCGAACAAGGCAGAGCTAACCAAAGCGGAAGCGTTCCTGAAAATTGATGGTAATGCTCAGTCAATCTTGGAAGAACTAGCCAAGCATGAGCCTCTTACCAGCATTGCAATTGAAAGTAACAAAAGTAAGTCTGCAATTTCACAAGTCATCAAGCGAATAGAAAACCAGATAGGCTCTAAACGCCACTTTCTGCAATTGTTCTTTAAACAATTTTAATAGGCTCGGTGCTAAAGCCACAAACCTCACAGAGATAATAGTGCTTCCCCTTTTGCAATCCCTTTAAATCGATCTTTTGATACTTCTCAGATGAGCATTTTGGACACTTACCACTATCATCCCAGAGGGGGGCCTGTGTGGTATTTGTGTTCTCATACTTGGCAATACTTTCCAATATTCCATCGATCTCTTTTTTATATGACCTGGATGCTTTGACGCGAATGAATGGAATTTTAGCACTTTTAAAAACCGAATCCTTAACCCTATCTCTTTTCTTCGCTGCCGCTGAGTTATGACTCCTGTCATCTAGCTCAATGACACATAGAATCTCACTTGTTTGTTGATCAATAAGTACAAAATCAACATGCTTCTTAGCAATGGCATTGAACGCCCCAATGTCATTGCTATTTTTTGGTAAGCAAATATCAGCTAAGCGCACCTTACACGTAATATAGACCCCGTTTGGTAGTTTCCTTAATAGCTGCTTGAAGAAGTTTTGTTCACTCTTTGTATTTAGATTTCTAACTGGTTTGTAGCCACCATGCTTCTTTGTTCCTTTCGTGCCAATCAATACGCTTAGTACAATGAATAGAGCAATTGCTAACCAAGCATTGGGATTATTCAGTAAGTTTTCCATTTTACCTCCGTAAAAAAGCCCCTCATTTGGAGGAGCTACCATATTCTTGTTATTGTCTTCCGACATTTATGGTTTAATGAACTGGTATTGCTGCCCCTGCGTAAAGATTGACGGTACAATTACTGAGTTATCAACGTAAGTTTTTCCATTCCAAGAAGTCTTTGGAAAACTTGGTACGTAAATGTAGAACCCTTCTGGTAGTTGGGCAGAATATTCTTTATAGAACTCCACTGTATCTATTGGACTGACTTCTACTGAGTAAACGAATGGCATAGGCGGCTTGACAATAACCTTACTCCCCGCGACTCCTGAATCGCCAATAATACCGTAAGTCAACTGAACCTCATTTTTACCATCTATTGATGTTGCTGCTTCAGCTATAAACTCACCATTTAGCTTACTTTCTTTACGATTAACTAAGCTAAAGGGAGCCGACTTTCCTGACTTTTCAACCCAAAACGCATCATAAGCACTTTCAGGTTTTGGTGATATTTGCGTCACCTGACCATATTGTGAAAGCACGTGGTTTCCTGCTTGTTTCATGCTAGTCACAATAAATTTTTCAGCCTCGAGATTGCTGGCGTATTCGCTCTTAGGCAACTCAACAAGCAATCTAATTTGATTACTTGGGGTATGGCCTGACTGTGCTAGGTTCGCTACCGAACCTCCTGCCACAGTTATAATGCCTGTTAGGTCACCGGTAGCAATGCTTAGCAAACCATTGCCAAGTGATACATTACCGCCACGATATTCACGTAGACTAGTTTCAGCCGATTCAATTTCTGCTGGCGTGAAGTCTTTTAACGGACTCTTTATTGTTGAGCCATACCAGTAGTCTTTTGATAGACTTGTCTGTTTGGCTATGTTGTACGCTTCACTGTGAGCGTTGTCATATGGCAAGTGTATATAGTCCTGCTTAGGTGCATTCACACACGCCGTAAGAGAAACTGTACTAAGCAATATTGATAACGTTTTTAAAGACATAATTCCCTGTACCTATATTAATTTAGTTATTCTTATTGTACTATCGAAGCTTACTTTCCTAACTCCTTTTAATCACTCTCCCATCACAGAAAATGACACACTCTATATTGTTTTTATTTATTGATTCTTGCACTAAGAGTTCGCCCAAAACCCCTAAACTCTCTAGCCTAAATTGACAATATATTGTTCTGTTAGAACAGATATTGGACTTAAAGTAGTCTTCTAGCGTTCTAACACAACTTGCGAAAGCGACATCGTTATTACTCATTGCTCACCTATCAATTATGTTGCTCGTTCCAAGCGTCTTCATAAGCGTCACGACGAACTTCGTCCACATCAATTGCATCAAATCTTTCAGTGTTTTTCTCTAACACATTCTGGCGCTCTGTCTCAGGGGTTTCGCCATAGTTTAGTAACGAACCTCTACCGGTTAAACGCTCAATATCAATAACGTCATCTTGAATAAAATTATCAGTCTCAATCAGTATCCCTACCCATTCATCTAAATTAACTTGATCCCAATCGACGTTGCCAATGTCTTCTATGCTTAGTCCCGAACAATTTGGGTTTTTCGCGCTGCCCCAAGACAAACCCATTTGAGGCTGCTGATATATCTGCTCCATCAAAATACGCGATAGCGGGGAGTCATAGGCACAGTATGATTTTCTCTTTTCAAGACATGCCCCTAGAACTTCGGTCTTACAGTACGAACCAAGATAATGAGCTGAAAGTAGCTCCACTTTCATAGCTAAATCGAGTTCTTCTTCCTCACAGGCGAAAATTATGTTTACGAGCAAATTGAAGACTACATATGCCAAATAAGCATAATAGCAATACATAAGAGCCTGTCCCGCAGCGGCCATTTGCGGTGATGCTCCAAGTATTGCATTACCGGCAGAATCGATCCCTGCCTGCTGAAAGAACATCCCCGCAACTTCAGCACCAAAGGTTTCCGTTAGAAATGTGTTCGTATAGGACATCATAGATTGAGCAATTGCATTCACTGCACCTTCACCTACCACTTCTGTTCCTTGTTGAGCAACCACATCAGCACCAGACGTAAATGTGCTCTGTACTGCATCAAAAGCTGTACTAGTGGCTTCGCTAGCCCAATTTGAAGCGATGTCCCAAACTCCCGTATATCCCTCTAAGCCAAACACCTGCCCTGTGATGGAGTCCATACTCATCATGTGTCTTGTCAAAGTGATGTAATCACCAAGCGAAACGGTGACTGGCGATTCACAACAGTCCTGCATGCCACCAACCGCTTGCTTGCATTCCATTGCCTCACCTTTAAACAGTTCACATTGAACATTCGTTGTACCTTGACCATCAGACGGTGCACTACTAGACATCCCCCCTAATAGCTGGCTTTGTCCTTGAGCAAACATCGCCTTTTGGTAATCAAATGTTTGAGCTGCATATTCAAACTTCTCACCGATGTATGCATTCATTGTGTCTTGAGTGACACTACCTTCTGGCTCTGCAACTTCTTCTGCATAAGCTGTCGGCAAAAGTGCTGAAGCAAGATAAGAGAAAGGAGCCACGGCATACGCTATTAAAGCCTGAGCCTCATTAGGATTGTTGCCGTCAATGTCTGCGTTCGACTCCAACTTGGTTCGAACTTTTGCTAACGGGCTAAGAGAGCCCGACATACAACGGTTTTCGTCGTCACTCCACACAGGAAAACTACTTGGACATGATTGCTCTACATCAACTTCCAATCGACACGTATTACTTGGGGCGTGATAGCTAGTACCCTCAGTGTCACAACTCAATCTGGGTTGAGTGCTAGTTGCTAATTCACACTGACCAGTAATAGTGCTGTACGCATACCCATCAGGACAGTTTGGGGCTGACGATATCTCTTTGTAGCAAAATCCATCCTGGTACTCATATCCAGTTTGGCATTGGGGTTCACTTTCAACAATCCTCTTACACTTATTCGCCACAGGGTCATAACTGTATCCTGTAGTGCAAATTGGTGAGGTATCAATTTCCAATTCGCACTTATTCGTTGTTAAATTAAAATGGTATCCGGTGTCGCAAATAGGGTTGCTATTTATTGTTTTTTCACATTTATTTGTTTCAATGTTGTACCCATAGCCCGCTTGACATAAAGGAGGCTCACTATAAGACTTTCCACACAACCCTTGAGAACCATCCCCTATAACAAATCCGTCAATTGCATTACACGGGGACTCTACAGGACTGTGGCAGATTGTAGACTCCCATATTTCACATATTTTTTTCCGGCCAGAGCTCATATTAGTGCACTCAAATTCGCCAACTTTAGTACCCGGCAGACTACAACTTAACCCCACTTTCAACGCAGCCCACATACCTCTAATTTCTTCGCCATTCCAATAATACGAAGTAGACCCAAATTGACTGCCGGTCGTGTAACTGCATCGGTTATTCGATGTTGGCCCTCTACATTCTGCATCCTTACTTACACATTTAAGTCCCTTTAACTCAAATCCAGACTTACAACCGAAAGGGTGCGTATCTATACCTTGACACTTTCCCTCACGTAGCCTGCCACCCTGACGACATAGTGCAGCTGATGTCAATGTGGCACTACACATACCACCCTTCAAAGTCTGACC
Source organism: Vibrio azureus (assembly GCF_002849855.1). NCBI lineage: Bacteria > Pseudomonadati > Pseudomonadota > Gammaproteobacteria > Vibrionales > Vibrionaceae > Vibrio > Vibrio azureus. The sequence goes on along the minus strand of NZ_CP018618.1, from coordinate 28,834 downwards.
TGACGGACAAGAGGCGTTTTGTACTAACAGACCATTACAACGGTCATTGGATAATGAAGAGCCTGACGGACACTGAGCTCTGCTATAAAGAGTCTGGCTACAACGTCCAGTTGATGAATTGAATGATTGACCTGAAGGACATTTCACAGGTTTTGTTAGAGTCGCAGTACAAATATCATTAACCAAATCCATTGGATCATCACAAGTGGCAACGTCATACAGTAGCCCCTCACAAACCCCCGTTTCAGGATTATAGTTTTCGTGTAATTTGTCACAATTGTAAGTCACCGGAGTTTCTAGGCGGCAAAAATCATCTTCGGAGCTCCATAGATCATTGCCTTGGTGCAGCATGAACCCATCGGAACAGGTTACGATAGGAGGAACTTCACAGTAACCAGTGTTTTCATTCAGTTCATGCTCATCTGAAGGGCAAGTGTTTGGGGTAGGTTCGCTTACTGTGTTGGTACACACCTCATAAAACGTATCTGTACCAACATTTTTACGAGCTTCACCGCAAGTGTAAGCTGAGTCATTTTTGATGAGCGTTGTACAAGTCAGAACGCTGGGTTCGTTTGCAACAACCATGTTGTTGAGTAGGACTTGGATACCATCACGGCGGCTTACGGCAAAGAAGTCGTTATCTGAATAAGTACATGCTGTTTGAGCCAAACATTTACCAGAAGTTTTATCGTACACTGAACCAGCGGGACAACTGGGAACCGGCTCATATCTATCAGGTGGATTGACTGGATCAAATGGTCGCTCCGGTATACCTTCGCAAGTCATGTCTGCTTGCGCATAGCGAAGCATTTCAAGATAGGCGTTAACCTCACCAAAATCATTGTTCGCCAAATCACGTTCAGGGCTATAACAAGATTCACCAATACATTGAATCTGGCCATCACAGCGCAAAACTTCTTCTTCGTGTGTCGTACCCGTCGAAGCATCGAAACCACAATCGTAAGTATCTAGCTGCACGTAACATTCACCGCTAGCACCTTCGGCTCCTTCAACACACTCTGTTTTGATATAACTACATGTAGAGTCATTTTCATACTGAGCACATTGGTTGTTTTCAACGGTATCGTTGTCAAAGCAAGTTTCTACACCTTCGATATTGGTTGTACAGATTTGCCCCTCGTTAAAACCACAATTGCTCTCGATATCAATACGCTGACAAAATGGACTAATGCCCAAGTCAGATAGTGGATTGTCATCAAAGTTTTCTTCGCACACTCGTATACCGTTAATCACGGCGCATCCGTTTTCATCAACGGTGGCTGGCATATTCGCACAAGTAAATGAAGCTTCACAAAAGCCATCATCTGCTTGCTTCTTTATCGCGTAGGCTTTATCGATCTGCTCTTGGTCTGACCAACTTTCTGCATAGACCAAGTCACTAGCATCGTAGTTAATCGTAATTTTGGCATATCCTTCACCGTTGCCCGACACGGACGTTCTATTCTTAAATGTCAGGATTCCTTTCTCTGGTATACTACGAAAAGAGTTCAGTACGTTAATGTTTGGTCTTTTTACCCAACTATTGCTCAGCTCACAGCGTCCATCAGTTTCAGGCGGGAACTGATCGGGGTATGGTCCGTTATAAACCTTTTCACCATTAAGATAAATTTGAAACCAGTCATCAAATTTTGCGTAGTCAACAATTGCAGATTGAATGGCTTGAGGCTGGATTACCTCAACCTGCATTTCTTGTTCATAGATAGTACAATTTCCAGACCAATAATTGTCTCCAATAGTACCTAGCCATAGTGTCGTACAGCCATCACCACAAGAAGCAATGTTCGTTGCACCTGAATGATGCTTAATCACCCCTACTTCATACTCATGAAAAATGCTGTAGTTATCTTCAATTGCTGGCAGTCGCTCACATGTCTTATACACTGGAACATGGTAGGACTTCCCATTGGACACTAACTCTTTATCAATTGTGCAATTAGCAAAATCTTGAGCAATGACTTCTAGATTATTGAACACATCGTCTGTAGCTGCCCAAATAGGATCATTCGTTAAGTCAGGTTTTTGGTTTGAGATTGATTTCTTTAGAATGTGGTAAGCGCGTTCGCCAGATGTTTCAGCCGTAGCTAGAGTTTTTTCCTCATACTTTTTTTGCGCGGCTTGTCCCTGCATGATGGTTTGCGCATCAGACCCATACACATCTACCCCTGCCGGTAGATAATCGTTATCACGTTGCCCCGTAATTTGCTTCTGGCTCATGTACACTTGCCCATCTACCAGAAGATTACCTTCAGCATCATAGGTAGGGTTTGCTCTCTGATTAAGCATAGATTGACCAAATGAGTTCGCATTAGCTATAGCCTGGTCAAACTCCTGCTGAGCATATGCCATGCGTAACGGTAATAAAGTGGTTGTGATCATAACCACGTAGCTAATTAGTCGCCCTACGACCCCATCAAACCTATCTCTTAACATCAAGCGAACCCTATCTTGTTATTTAATTGTGCTGCTTAGGCGCTGTAAGCGACTGGTTCATCTTGAACATCATCAGTTTTTTCAAGTTCCGCTGATTGCACAGCTTTCGTAGTATCCAAGACTTCTTTCGCGATCTCTTGAGTAACACCAATCTGCTCTACAGATTCAAGAACCTCTTTTTCCTTACCCGCAGATTGAGCTAGACGCATAGCTGTTTGGGATGCATTGAGTACATAGCGCGACACATTACGCATGTGACTCTGAAGTGACTTTTGTCGGCCTTTACGCTCACTCGACGGAATGTGTCCGTTTAACCAAGCCTGTTCAATCAAACTCGTTAAGATGTCGAACTTTTTGATAAGTTGAATATACTGTCCACATAAGGGCGAGAAGATTAGGTATTCTTCAGAAAACTCTTGTGTCCAGACGATATCCATCATCCCACCGTCTTCAACAATCTTGTTATAGTGGTTAATCTTCTTGTTGAAAAACTTCATTTTTTCATCAAACAGATCAGCTACTTTTTGGTTAGCGGCTTCACTTGTCGCCTCATCACTGATGTAGAACAGGATCACATCCAACGCATAAATTGCGCTCAGCGTTTTATTCATATACGTTTCAACCGCATTGATAGCTGACTCCGAATTAACGCTTAGAATCTTCTTTATTGCGGGGCGTGAATACTTACGCTTTTCAATAGTAGCCATATCTATTTCTCCGTTGATTGACTTGAATTGTTTTCTATTTGGAGCTGCTTCATTCCGTCTATGATTGTGAATGGTTGACCACATTCAATTGCTGATGTACATCCAACCAAGCTGACCAAAATCATTACGTTTAAAAGCCACACTTTACTCATGTGTCATGTTCTCTAAGTTCTGTTTGACCAAGGCTATGTAATGTTGCCTTGCAGCTTCTTTTTCCGGTGTGTTCTTCCAACCTGCGTTGTAAGCCCCCACCGCTTTCCATCCGTCCGATGTAATTTCAAAGTTACCGGCCAATATCCACGCAGACACCAATGTGTTTTGGCATGGATCATTAAGCAAACTCTCTTTAGTGATCCCGTACTTTTTCAGTTTCGGAAACCACCACGAGTTGATTTGACATAAACCGTAGTCAGTAGTCCCATCGCTGTTACCGCCATTGATGGCATTTGCTCTCATGCTTGATTCTGTAAAGCACACCGCTTTTAGCAAAGGAACGCTTACATCAAAGCGTCTACCCGCTTCATCGAAGCAGAAAGACCACGCTGAAAAAGAAATCGCGTAACAAGCAACCAAAGCCCTTCTAAGTAACATTGTTCGCACCTCACATTAGTAGTAGGTGGTGCAGCAATCGTTGTATCGCCACAACATATAAATCGCGTCTTCTTGTGATGGTATATTTCGCCATTCTCCCCACTGTAGAGATGGTTCACCTATCTCATGTGCTTCCTTTCTTTCCGCTACGGGATACATCATGTTCATTTTGTATTGTGATTTTGGAATAGTTGGGAAAATCGGAGCATCACACAGAGCATCATCACCAGTGGTTTTTCTCGCTAGTAGTCTTCGGTGTAGAGCTGCAACTGAGCGCGTTGCCAACAAGCTTGTTTTTGTTGCTATAGAACTCTTAGTCGATATAAATCCAGAAAGGGGATAGATACCACCCCATGCCCCTGCGCACCAAAACAGCTCATCCATTGACTTACCAATAGCCGCAGCAGCCCCATCAGCAAGACATGACGCTAACGCAATAGGATTACCAAACAGCGCCGCTTCAGGGTTAGCAAATGCCGCCAATTCAGCATCATTCCATGTTGGATCGAGTTCGCTAACATAAAGTAAATCCATAGACATAAATCCATCACCACAACGATTAGCGACAACCATTTCAAGCATTAATAGCAAGGGATAAGCAAAGTAGTGATAGTGCCAAAAAGCGTTCTGAGCACCTTGACCACCCTCTTGCTCATTCTGTCCAGTAGACCCCATCATGCGACCATTAGTCATACCCATTTCTGCACCACCTAGTGACATCATGCAGTCGGGTTCACGTACCAACTCAATCAGCCTAGCCGGTTCATACATTGATTGTGTAAATCCTGGTACTGCTATTCCCAAATCGTCTTCACATGCGCAAAATGCTTTTTTTGTAGCGTCACTAGGCGCACCATTCCCACTTGGGCTGAGGTTGACTCCTGATAATCGGATTGGATACATGGCATTCCACGGAACGTCAGTAAACATAGAGCCATCTAATACCCCACCATCACGACATTCACCGAGTTGTGCTATGTCGTCTGCTAATGTCATTTCACTGAACGTAATTGCTCCTAGAGCAACAGCTAACGCTACTTTCTTGAGCATATAAAAAGTCTCAGTCTTCCATTTTGGTTTCGCTGATCACAAAGACTTTTCTTTGATGATCAGCAGTTACGATGCTTGGTACGACTTGCAAATCAAACGCTGTGACTAGCTCTGGTTTTAGCTGATACACAGATGTATTGAGTTGCCTTTCTACCGACTTAACAGCATCCCATTTGAGGCTTCTATCGAAACGTGTAGCGATAAATTTGGTTCGTAGCGGTGATTCCGGCAATGACTGAACAAATTCCATTTGCTTACGGTCAGTCGGATCGAATACGACTAGTCGTTGGGTAAATGGGACGGTATTCAGGCGGTTGATTCTCTCTCCTGCGAACGCAATAACACTACCATTCGGAGTGACGATATCTTCACGGACAACCACTTCAGGCACAAAGCTGCGTACTAGTGTTTCAGTAGCGTTCGGTAAAGCAGTAAACGCTACGTTATCCCAAAACTTATCCTTTGCATCAGCAATCAACGCTTCCTTATCGAGCAACGCTGCACGTTCTTTTAGAACCTCAGTTAAATCTCTTTCTGATATCTTAACCATGCTCCCAAAATTTCCTAAGTCACCTCGTTTTCCCTTTTCAAACTCAGTTTTTAGGTAGTTAGGGTTAGCTAATCCAGCAGCAAAGAGAACAACCGAGTCCCCTTTGTACATTAGGATTTGAGGCGCATATTCAGCGTTAATGTTTTGGAATGGTCGCGGATCTAGATTCACGTTCGGAACTTCAGGAAGGTCTTTAATAAGTCCAATAATTCGCTTACCAACATCGGTAATTGTCTTTTCTGTTGGCAAGATACCTCTTACAACAAAAGACACATCGTTGCGGTGAGACAACGATTTGAATAGGTGTTTAAGCTCGCGTTGTCCCATAGCGTCACTAACTAAAATCACATAGTGGATATCGGCTTTTGGCTCAATACTTTCTTGCTGTTCGGTTGCCACTTCAGTTGCAAAGGTTACCGAGTGTATTGATTCATTTTTACGCAGCAATTCGTTCATGTACTCATCACCCAAAACTTTCTGTCCTTGGGTTAATGAAGCTTGTTTGGACTGAACAATGCTTTTAGGCATGCTGGAATATTCGGTGCTGTTCCCAGTTAATGCAGTACCGGACAATAAAATAAGGCTCAATAGTGTTCGTTTAGCAGCTACCATAACGGAATCGCCTCACCCACGATTTCATTGATATCTGCCGTTCCCCAATAACGTGAATCAAAACTACGCTCAGCCGGTGCAATGAAAAACACTTCGTTATCTTTTAGGCGGTAGCTCTTATACAAATCTGCCTGCTCCACACCAAGCTTATCTATCAATGGGTAGCCATCAGTAATGCGCTCATTATTAATGAAAACTCCTTTCGCATTCTGAATGACCTCATCACCTGGCAACCCTACTGCATATTTCGTTATAAGCATGTTGTCCTGATAGAACGGTGTCATACCCTTTGCTTTAAACGTATAGATTTTTCCATGCTCAATTTGACCGTACTTTCTCTTTAGTAAATACACGGAAAACTCAGGGATACATCTCTCACTAGCGTCCATGCCATCAATCACCAATAAATAGTGCTTAGTTAGTGTTGTAACTGCTAGGTGGAACGTAAAAATCATAGCAATTGCAACCCAAACCATTTTTATCGGGAAACTCAATGGATGAGCACGTTTAATGTCTGTTCCTGTCATCACACCCTCACTACTCATTGACCACCCCATCATCTCCTACCAAGTGAAGCGTTGGCTTACTCTTACTCGGCATCTCAAGGACTTGTGCATCCATCATAGAAATAGTTTGAGTCACAGGCTCATCTAGAAATTCAGGGCGTTCTACAGGAAAGCGGATCATCTGCCGATCCTGTGCGACCTGCTTCATGGCTTGTGATAGTGGAATGTTATTTTGGGTGTACGATTCAATCGCATGGTTATCTTGCGCTCGTGTTGAGTACATCATGATACGAACCGGATCTACAATAAGCCTTCCGATACCCATGCCCGCATTGGTATTGAAGAAAATCTCAGAGTAATGCCCAATTTCAGTAGTTACCTTCTTCAACAACTGATAACCAGCCGGTGGCAATGCCATCAAATCGTCCTTTTTAGCATTAGCAATGGTTGAATCTTTTTGCTTCAGAATAAAGGTGTTTGCTGCGTTCTCTGCAATCGCTTTACCTGATGACGATTTTTGCAAGTCCATAATTGACTGTGTAACGACAATGCCGCACCCGCCATACTTACGGAAGCGTCGGAAACCTTTTTCAACAAATGCTTCAACAGCTTTTGAGTTACCAAGCAAGTCCCAAGCTTCGTCAATGATCACCAAACGTTTTACGTCACGGTTTTCTTTGAACTCGTGGTACATCGAGTGCGAGATTTGAACCATCAATAGGAAAAGAACTACCGCTTGAAGGCGAGGACGCTCACTCAAACCATCCAATTCGAGCACGTTGAAGTTCCCATTGAACTCTACGTTGTGTGGTTTATCGAAATACTTACCAAATTGCCCATCAGAACAAAACGCACTTAGCTGTTTGCCCATGTCACGAACGCGAATATCCTCGTCTTCTAAGCATTTAGCGCGAATATCGTCAATCTTGGCCGACTGACGTTTCTCATTCCAAACCTGAGTTAAGATTCGCTCCATTTCTGAAGACTGTAGATCGGTCGGAGACTCTTTCGTGAATGCCATAGCAATCAAACAACCAGACAACATTTCCAAAGAATCAAGAAATGCTTCTGGATCGGAGTCATCAATCATTGTGAAAGGGTTAAGGCTTAGGTCTGCACCTGAGCCAAATGCAGTAAAGCTACCTCTGAGACTGCTTGAAAGTTTCTTGTAGGATTCACCTGCATCAATCGTCCAAACCTTATTACCTGTGTTGAGGTATGAGCGAATAATTTCGTTAGTTAGAAATGACTTACCAGCTCCCGACTCTGCAAAAATCACACAGTTAAAGTTAGTTTTTGAATCATAAAGGTCAATATTCATCAACTGCCCTGTTCGACTCACAAACTGTAACATTGGGGTTCCAGTACCTTTCCACTCAGCAAAGAGAGGAAGTATTGGTAGCGCATGGTTAGAAGCCATCGTGAAGTAGCGACGAGACTGCGCTACAGCATGGTTGCAAGCCCCAAACGGCATCAATTGGATGAATGACGGTACAGAGAATGAATCCTCTGACACCATCGTTACCCCTGATTGTTTCATGTAAGACTGTAAGCCAGTGATACCCGCTTCAGCATCTTCTTCAGTTCGACCAAAGACAGCAGCCGAAAGCGTGACTTTTATCGCTTTCCCCTTGTCTTGTAAAGATAATGAAAGTTCTTCCAAGTCAGCTTTCATATCCCTGATTTTTGGGGCAAAGTTAGTCAGTGAACTGAAAGATTGTTTGATGTAATGACTTTTCTTAGTCTCTATTTGACCTTTCTCTTTTGCATGATCAGCGTAATGAATGTTCACGGTGATCATGAAATTCTGGTTTACACAGCCTTGTCCATCGAATGGATCACCAAACCACTTAAATGCTTGACCGGTAAAAGCTTTACGGGGAAAACGACGAACCGTGAGCATTTTCACAAATGTAGGGTTCTTTTTACTACCAAGTACAACCCCATCCTGTGTTTTGAACACACCAGTATTATATTGAACAAACTGTTCATTAAGCGTACTAAACTCATCAACAGGTAGTTGTTGCGTAGTTCGCCACTCAGCGTTTTCTTGCCAATTCATGACCGTATTCATAATATTGACCAGCATTACGCTGTTCATTCGCCGTGGTGCAAGCTGTGCTTTAATCAAACGCTGCTCCATCGTTCTCTGAATGGATTGAATAGTCTGAATATCTTCAGGATTAACATCTAATGACTCTACAGGCAGTTTGAATGTCACAAGAAGTTGGAAGTTGCGTACTTTCGTATTCTGAACAACCTCGGCCGAATCGCGTGTAGCTGACCATAGATAGCCTAACGCATTGTCATGAACCTCTCGATGCAAAGCCTCTCGGCAAGATCTTCTCAGATAGTCAGAACCTTTCAGGAACTCCCTAACATCAGGGCTAGCCCACAAAGAAAAGCTAAGCAAAGATTTAGTAGGGTACGGATCTTGAGATAATAGCAATTCGATTGTTGATAGCATTTGTGTGTCCCAACCACTAGTTGGCTGACAAACGAAGCTGAACGCCAACATGTTGTCATCGCACAAAAACAGGTCTGTATCAGCATCAAACGCTAGCGGTCGAAATAAACGACTTGCTTCATTTTCATTAAACTTATAATCAAACATCGTTTATCTCCCTATTTAGTATTCTTTCGTAACCAGCCCAATAACTCGGTAGGCATTCCCACATGGAAAACGTCATTTGGGGCAATAAGCGTTGGTGACTCTTTGATATGCAGAAACTGTGTTAAGCCAAAACTATTCATTACTTGTACTTCCCTGCATTTGCGTTTGCCATAAGCAAACTGCTTATTAACAACCTTTTCTGTTACTTGGTCTGTTGAAAGGGTTTGTGTCTCACATGCAAAAGAGAAGAATGGCTTAATGTTCGATTGGGACATCGCGGTAAATATGTAACGAATCTGGTAGTCAGCCGCATACTTGTTTAACAAGTACATTTCGTTGGCTGAATGCTCCAAAAATGGATCAAGAAAAACCGTCAGAACCTCTGATTTTTCTGGATTCACTCTTATGTCTACAACATCGGTTGTGTTTACATTAATGGTTTGAATTGGGATCTTCTTTGCTGCGTCATGTAGCTGTAATTTGCTGTTAATCTCAGTGTTTTGCCACATGTCATATAGCTGCCCTTTTATAACCCATCGCGGGTTATCGGTTAGTACTACGGACTCACTGCCACCAAAGACAACAACAGAGTTTGCATTAGGTAGTTTTTCGGCTTTACTCGCCTGAGTTAAGGATGCTTTTAACTGTTCTTGAGCACCGTTGGTAGCTAAAGCAGGGGACGCAATCAAAGTTAAACAAAGAGTTGCAGGAATTAGTTTAGTGAATTTCATTACATCCCCCTAAATATTAAAGTACTGCTGAGAACATGCCGGTAATGATGCTTGGTGTGTAGTTCAAACCTAGAGCAGCACCTACACCAACAGCAAATGCCATTAGGCTTTGACGCATAACACCAATGATGATGCCGACAGTAACGAATGCGATAGACACACCTTTACCTAGAGAACCTGTGAGCCAAGCAGTCATTTGAGTCACCCATGTATCAAATGTTTTATCCCCCCCCGCAAATGCGAACGCACTGAATACCACTGCCAGAACAACTAGTGACAAAGCGAACTTCATCCTCATCAAGTTATTTTCTGTAGCCGTAAAACTTACGTTGTTGTTAGTTGCCATCATTTTTCTCCGTTTGGTTTTAATGATTAGTTGTTATCAAAAATTGTTTGTAGTTTTGCTTTCTCGGCTTTTGGTACTCGATATTCCTTCACACTTCGCTGTTCTGATTTGGAAGGGTTTATCAAGGACTTTGTCACCGGTGGAACAATTCTCGTTTTTAAATTGGGATTGACAGTGCCAAGCTCCCAACTACGTTGTTCGATATCGGTGTACACCATCGAAGACAAATGAAGGTCATCATTTGTATCGACAAAAGGAGCAACCCAAACACGTAAGACTTTCACATCTTTTCGCAGTACATCCCCATCGAAACTGAATGATTGAGGTACGTAATTAAATTTTGCCCCATAGGTGGAAATTTCCGAAATCCTTGAAGCAACTTTTTTATTTTCTTTATTTTCAATATCTTTAAGCTCATCAAGCGTAATTTGTCTTGGTTCACCATCTTCGATATAAGTCAGAGTGTCATTCGTTACTAACGTGCCATCAGTAGCCTTATAAATAGTTCTAGACGAACCACAAAGAGCGTTTTCATCGCCAGAAGAACAATTAAATTCGCTCTGACCAACTGCACAGCCACCCAATAACGCCGCAGATAGCAGCACACCAATAGCTTTAACTAAATTCATATCCCAGTCCCATTTGTCACAATCATGTCCACTACTCGACCTGCACCGACTTCAATAACCGGATGCATCGCATCGGCTAGTTTCATGTAGTAGTCAGCGAGTCTATTCATTGCGTCTGACGCACCTTTTGCCGCACCACCTTGTAATGCATCAGTACTAAAAACGTCTTGATACTGTGTTTGCCCATTCGACGTTGTGGACAAAACAGGGACAGGGTTCACATCAAACATGCTGGATAAACCGGCAGCAAAACCTGCCATCATCGAGTTGGCAAGAACCTTTGAATTACGAGTAACTAACGTCCCTTTCAGTCCATTTTTGCCATCTTCGCCAACAGCAAAGCTCCTGAAGTCAGCCTCGATAACTTCTCCATTAACCCTCACACAAGTAATCGACTCCCCTCGCAACATGGCACGTTCTGAACCCAAGTCACCATAACCAGCCATTAGCGCAAAGCATTCGTTTACCTCATCAAGCACAGCAAAGTTAGGTAGGATGGCTTCCTTCTTTATGCGAACCAAAACAGGAATAGGCTCATCGGCAGCTTTAGCAGTAGTAGGAGCATCAAGACCTGTAATCAAAACGCCAGTGAGGATAGAACCTTTCGGCAAATACATTTCAAGCTCGGAGTCCTCTTTCTTAGGGGTAGTGTCCTCGACAATCGTAAATAGCCCTTTTGATCTAGTGTCTGTCTCATCTGCATGTCTAGGTGAAACCACCACATTGCGATCTCCTTGGTAACTTGATGACTCCCCTAAACTCGGTTCCGATCTACCACTATATGAGAATGAAGTACTCGATACCTTTCGCCTTTCAGGGTTCACTTTTAAATCTGGATGCTTAATCTCACCACTTCCCTGTTCTCTTACTAAATCAAGTTTTTTGGAATAAGTTAATTGGTTATCTTTAAAAGCAGCTTGTTCTTGGCGCAGTTTTTCGAGTTGATCATTTAGCTGAGCTATTGTTCGCTGTGCGTTGCGAACATCATTGTTCAACTTGTTAGTATTTTGAACCTTGTTTTCTAAGGCTTCATTTCTCTTGTTGAGAACTTCAACTTCCTTTTCATAGTCATCCATTTTTCGTTTCTGCTGCACCAACTTATCGTTGATGGCTTCGATACCGAACTCTCTGGAATTGCGATCAGTGATGACGTTCTCTACTTCTGGTTTAGTTCTCGGTTTAGACCTCTCAGGTTCAAGGATGATCATGATCGCTACCGCTGCAACAAAGACACCTACTACAGCTAGGGCAACGTAGACACGCCCTTGCTGTGATGGAGAGAAGTATTTGTTCATGAACTTGAGCTTCATTGTGAACCTCCCAATAGAGACTGGCGTTTTCGCTCGTCCTTAGCTGGAACTTTCACTCGATGATACATAACCACAACTTCAGACTTTTGTTTTGGCATTAGCTGATACGTTGGATAAGCAACTACTGCTATGACACCTTCCTCATAACAGAGGTTTTCTTTGAACTTTACGGGACGCGCCGACTTATTTACGACTGTACCAATCGACACAACATAATCACCACCAGAGACAAACTGACCATTATAAAAATCAAAGCTCAACTCTAACTGCTGACACTTTGGCAGATAGTTAGCATTTACATTTTCAACTTGATAACCGGCAGGTAGGTTTCCGGTAGCAATACCAGACATGATCGACACAATGGATTCAGTGCGAGGCGACGAACGTTCATACCTTCGAGCAATCTCAGATCCCCCTTTGATTCCACCTTTCAACACAACTTCTTGTGGTGGAACAGGCATTGGCTTAAAAACAATATCAATCGCTGCTGACTCATCGCCCAATTCAGTTATAAACCCCCCGATATTGGTGTTGAGATTCGTTGCCAAGTACACGACATTGCCTCGGACGTCATGCGTTATCCCTTCACTTTTATCAATCTTAAGCGAAGGGCTCTTAAATGGTGTGACTATACGGTTAGGATGACGATTCGAAATAACATACAACCCTTGCTTTTTATTTTCTGAGCTTGAAGCTTGCTGCGCCGCTGTAGTGTTCGATTTGAACTTAGCCATATCCGTTGCACTTGCCAGAGATGAGACACTACAAACTGCCAAAAGTAATGACACTTTTTTAATCGAGGTTATCATTTATCTGCCTCCAACTTCTTACGGTTTTTTTGCTTCCATTCACCGTCATGTGGAACGTCGTCATACACATTTATGTAATCAAAAGTAGGGGTGTAATTCTGGACATCGAAAATGAACTCATAGGTACGAACATACCTACTCGCCTTTCCTGTCATCCCCTGCAATGAACCTTTACCGGTAACAAACGTTTTGCCATTTTCAACAAACGCACGTTCCGCTGAAAATTTCATGGTCACTTCTTCTTCAACTAAACTAGCTATTTGGTACGCGATAAGGTCATTAACCTTGTGATAGATTTCAGGTGATGCAAAAGGTGCAACGGCAGACTCTACATATGAAGCTGAAGCCGGTGTAATGTTTCCTAACATTCCTGCCAAGTAGAAACCCAAACGTCGATGATTTGCTTCGTTCATTGAACTAGACGAAATCTCGGACTGCTGGCACGACTCATTTAAGTTGTTTATAACAACAATATCTTTCTGGAAGTTCCCCCAAAGTGACACGCCTAGCATGACAACCAACCCCACATTGGCGTAGCTCATTGCCGCACTTTGGCCTTTCATTTCAGAAAAGCTCTTTTTCAATTTTTGGAAATTCATGATTAATCCCTTAGTCCTTTGCTACGAATGCCATTCATCTACTAACGGAGGCTGCATAGAACTTCGATGTTCTATCTTCTCAAAGGCAAATCCCATTTCACGGAAACGATGAATGAAGTAGCCCCTCGGCTTACCATCTCGAATCCTGATATAAGCGACCTTGGCGAAATAACCTGCCAGCAGTCCAAGCATGGGAGAGTTAATAATGATGCCCACGACTAGCCCAATGGCTACCGTTGCAATTTCATCGTACTGCCAGATCAGAAGATGGACGGGTTCATCAGCTAGATCGGGCATTGAGATAGGTTTTTCATCCGACATTTAAACGCCTCGTATTTATTGCCTTTCTCATATGTTAATGATGCTTTTTAATTTCCAAAATCGACGGAGAAAGAAAGACTTCACAGTGGGCGCAATTATCTTCGGTGAAAAAAAAAGCGACAACTTAACAAAGTTAAGCTATCGCTCTAATCTAATTTACATTCTCCGCCCCCTTAATTAGCTACTGCTACACTCGCTTGATTGTGTTCGCAACAATTGTCATGACAGACATTGAGTAGACAGCGCAAGCTATCGGTACAAAATAAACTGGAAGTGCCAGGGGAACAGTAATATAGAACAGAGCAACCAGTGGTAATGAGTACAGAACTCGCCTACTAATGCCATGCCTCATAGGTGATGAGTATTCAAAGCCATGCTTCTTAATTTCTCGTATCCAATATCCACTCATCATTGATGCCACAGTAAAGACACTCAATGCCGCGATCCAGATTTTCAATCCCCACAGTCTGAGTAGAACGAAATCCAAATTGAGCGCCAAGCCCCAAATAGCCTGATCTACACTTTTCCAAAATCCAGTATTGAAGAACAGCCTGTCATTGATATCTTGTCCTTTCAAATACTCGACTGGCAGCAACACTTCTCGGCACCACTGTATAAAGCCCGAATGCACTAGTAGTGAGTCCGACAGATATGACACAGATTCATAAATTTCGATTGATTCATCACTACCGACAAAAAGAGCTATATTTTCCAACTCTTGCTGCATACTGGACTCAACAATAGAAGGTAAAAAGAGTGTCGCTATTAACAATATCGGCATTACCAGAGTAAAAATTAGCTTAATAATAAGCCCTATATCTTTCTTGTCCTTTGCCATATTATTTCCTTGGTTTCGCTAGAATCGGTACCCGACCTTTTTTGATGTTCCCCCCGACAAACGAGGCAACATACTCCAAGTTGGGGAGCTGTCCCATTAGTTGCATTGGAAACATGTCTGCTTCTTCTTCCATTAAACGCTCACCTATGTTCGCTCCTAACCCATCCAACTCATCGTTGGACGCATTAAAGCCCTGTGTTCGCATCACATATCTAACTCTTGTTTTCGGAACCTGTGCCAAGACTCGCTCTTGAGTAGGAACGTCAGCACATCGAAAACTTATGAAATTGTTCGTTGATGCAATTATTTGGTCAGCCTTTGCCTTACTACCCAATTCAGCTTCAAAATCAGAGACCGTCTGTGTCGCTATCCACAAACGGAACCTTGCTCCACGCGCTTTGTTGACCATTTGTATTAACGGCTCACACAGCATTTCACTCGCTTCATCAACAAATAGATTAATGACTTTGTCATCTTCTTCACCGTAGTTGTAGCGATCCGAAGCTACAGCAGCAGCATCAGCAAGAATCATTTTTCCTATTGCGCTCGAAACCAATCTATCCGAAAGTGAATCCGTACCAATGATCAACACCTTGTTGTCAGCGATGATATTTTTCATGTCGAATACACCGCGAGAATCATCTAGGTTGGTTGGCGATAACATTTCTGCCAGCTCACCATTAGTCACTTTAGAAAGGTTAGCCAATAGGTTGCCCGTTGATTGCTCCAACGTTCTTCGCTTATCAATGTACATAATAGCCATTGATTCAATCGTTGCATTTGTGAACTTGGAAGCAACTCTGTTTCGGTAGTAATCAACACAAAGTAACGCTCTCACTTCTTCGTTCGTTGACGATTCTAGCTTCGAGTAGAGCTTATCTTTCCAATCGACTCGATTAACTTCGCACCACGCAATTACCGCCTTTTCAATAAGTAAGCCAAAGTGTTCATAGTAGTAACGAATTGCCGTGAGCGTAACTTGTTCGTTAATTAGGTGCATAGCGTCGATCAAATACTGCAATACGGTGTTGGCAATATCTCGATAAAATGAGTCTCCATCTTCCGGTATAAGTGCAGTGACCCTTGCTGCCAACTCAGAAGAGCGTGAAAAGTTTTTTAGAGGGTTAAGCCTAATTGTGTCTCTTGGATAGGCAGGATGCCACATGAGATATCGATCAGGCTCTCCCATCGCTGCACATGTTCGTTCAGCAATAGCTCTAATGTCCTTATCGCCTTTCGGGTCTAGAAAAATACAGCATTCTTTCCTCAAGATAAGCTGAGTAAGCACAAGATCGAAAAAGCGAGTTTTACCAGAGCCAGAAGCACCAGTGATAAGAGTGTGTAAATCAGCCCACTTGAACATAAATCGGATATCTTCTTCTTTGTCCAAGATGCCATGTATATATCCACTACCTTCAGTGACATTTTGCTTACCAATGATGTCATCCATTTCACGTTTGGTAATGTCGTAGATTAATTGAGCCTCGTTGTAACCTACAGAAGCTCCCCACCCCAGGAATAAGCTATTTTTTACTGTTTCGTTGGACACGCTCTATCACCTCTCCATCTATACCAAACATCTTCAGTGTTTTAGTGCTACTTGGATCTATAAACTCCAATGGATAGCCTTTTAGTCTTTTCTTTCTAATATGAATTTCGAAAGCTTTATGACCGGTGACAATACCAATGACAATACAAGCAAGTGCCGCATACCAATACGTTTGCTTGGGTACTTCAAAAAAATAAGGCAGACAAAATAGAATCACTGCGGCAATCAGCCACGTAGCGATCAAGTACGCTTCGTAATTCGTTCTGTAGGGAAAGTTGTATTTGGTCGGGTTCGTACTATCAGTCATTGATTACAATCTCCGGTGAATCAAACAGATCAAGCATCGACACATTTTTAAGCTCTAACTCTGCTTTCATGACAATATCCATCACTGCGTCATTTGGAACTTGAATACGCTGTTCTTGAACTTCATAGTCGTAGTGTTTGGCAATGAATTGAGCTATTGGAGTGGTAAAGCTAACGATAGATAGATGCTCAGTAGTATGTGGCTCAGATTTCTCATTCAATTCTGAATGTCTAGATGAAACACTATCAGTCACTTCAACTATTGTATTACCTGAACTCTTTGTATCTACAAGCTCAGTTTCGTTCAGTCTAGTATCAGGTTTTACTTCAATATCTTTTGGGGAATCTATTTTCTGTTGCGACACCTGAACTGCCTTTTTCTTTTCAGCAGCTTTTAAGGAGATAGACTTGCCAATATTCTTGAGCACACCAATATTCTTGAGCACACGCCCCATCGTTTCCTTACTGGTTTCATGTGTCTTTTGCTTATGCATGTTGCCACTGACTGTGTAATCACTTGGCTCAACAAATATTTCTTCAATAATTTCGTTATCCGGTACAACTTGCTCTTTTAATTTTGGTGTATCAGCCTGTTCTTGTACCGGCTTCACTACTTTCGGACGCTTTGAGTGCTCCTTGAGTGAATAGAGCTTTTCTGGCTCTAGGACTAAACGTTGGATATTACGAAACTTCAGAACCTTAACTTTCACTGGTTTCTTGGCATCACCGAGTATTTCAGGGTATATGTCAAAATACAGTTCATCACCATTACTCGTAACTTGCCCTTCTTCAACCATGATTCGGGCAAGAACTTCAGGGACAGATGGAATGTTGTACCCTGCATTTACCATTTCTTCGATCAATTCAGGTACAGCGTTATTCCAAACTACATACAGTTGTTCTTCAACAAACCACAGGTACGCAGACTTCTCATTTACCTTCCATTTTCCAATTAGGATGTAATGACGAATCAGGTCGCAAAGTAATTCTGAAAGCGGGACTCGCTTGATCTCTTTTGTAATGTGAGAGTTACGAGAGAACATATCAGCTTTCGTGGACGCGCTATCCGCTTCGGCAATAATTTGCGGCATCGGATGAGACATTTTTGTCTTGCCGACACTTGCCAACATCATTGAGTGAATGTGCTTACCGTCATAGCACTTCTCCAACCACGACCAAGTTTTGGCAGGAATCAAACGCTCCATCATAACCAGTGAAGCATTTTGATGCTTCATATGCCTATCGCGGTTCCATGTAATGAAGTAACGTTCTATCTGGTGTTCAGCCGCCCAATCATGGATCGTCGTACCGCTTTGAGCATCCCAAACAACTCGTTCAGATGTTTTCGCATTACCATTGTGGACTTGTACATCTGCTAGTATCTTACCGGCATCATGCAAAAGCCCCGCAAGTATTGTTCCGGTGCGCCATTGAATATTGCTTTGCTGTGTTTCGGTCAAACTACCAACGGTAACTGGAAAATGTGTCATCTGCGCAGCTCTCATAGAACGATGCGCAACATCTAGTGAGTGCGAGACTAAACCACCGCCAGTGGCGTGATGTTTGTACTCCGAGGCGGGAAGTAAGTCTGCATATCGAATGAAACTTTCAAACACCGGATATATGTATTCGTTAAAGACTTCTTTGCTAACGCCAATTTCATTTCTAATAGCATTAATTTGCCCCTGCATACGCTCAAGCAACACATGAGGCTGAACCACAGGAATACCTATTGGATTTGGAGGGTATCCAATAGCATCGTCATCGAGGTTATTTAAACCATACATCTCGCGCTTTGAGCCTACCAATGCTTGCTTATCAGCTTGCCAAACTAACTTCTTGAACCAACGTTTAAGCATTTTTCATACACTCCAAAAGCAAGGCGAGAGACCACCTATATTTCCCAGAAAAACCATATTTTCATAGACCTCTAAACTTTGGAAATCACCTCTAAATGTTACATTGGCGGTATAAGTTTCCTAAATCCAAGAGAGTGATATGCGTACAGCAACAAAGACTTATCCATTTTCCGCTAGTCAATTCGTAACTTGGGGTACGCACCGTTCAATCTCACAACGAATTAAGGGCATTATTGAGCATCACGCTCACCACATTGCCGTAAGCAGATATCAACTTCAGTCAGTCCCACAGCCACAAAACGTATATTCTTGGCTAAACAATGAAAACATGCCCTCCGTTGTACGCTTGGCTACCTTGGCAAAGTCTGAAGAAAACATTGCATTTTTGTTCAGAGACTTAAATCTATATGGACGGATAGACCAAATGTATCAGTACGATGGAACGTTCTTTCTCGTAGATACCAAATCCCATGCATCCCCAACATTTTCAGATCAATTGCAGTTAAGCTTTTATTCTTTCATTCTGTCCCGATTGGGATACAGAATGGCTCCTGCTGCGTTTGTTCGCTCATGCTGTGGAAATCAAGTTCACTATGAAGAAGTTGACATTATTCCTCATGATGCAATGTCAGAGATTATCGGAGAGGTGGAGTAGGGAAGTCACCTTAACAAAGTTAAGATAGAGAAAGGGCAAGCTATGGGCTTGCCCTTATTGTTTTTACCAGTACATCTAGCCAGTAATGTTAAGTATCATTGATGCATAGTGTTTGAGTGTCGGTTCAAAGAAGACAACCCCAATCAAACCAGTCATCGCATAGACATTTAGAAACTTAGTGATTCTTTCTTTCATAATCTTATTGCTCCCGTAGTGTTGTTTGATGTGAACTTCCTAATTGTTCAAGCATAGATAGAAAGTCAGACCAACTCATGCTTTCAATTTTCACTGGCTTTCCGGTTTGAAAAGCTGTTATGATTTTCTCAGCCATTATTACTAATCCCATTAATAGTTCTGGCAGGTGGTTTTTAACCATCCGGCTCTTGAAGGTGCGAACTTCAAGAGCCTTTTCATTTCAATTGTTACCGACTGAGCAAAATACGGTTAACTCCCACCTGAACCCATTTAAAATGATTCCCATCAACAATCAGTTTTGCTTTTGGAAATCGCCCCATAACATTTTCAAGTGCAAGCTCAAGGTCACACTCATCTGTAAATTGTTCTGGTTGCTAACTATATCCAGACTATCATTAACGTTTTAGTTCCAAAGAAAAAGGCATAGGATGGAGTGGCTTTTCTACTTTATTTTTTTCGGAGCGATACCAGCTTTCGTATCCGTTTGCTACTTGCTACCTAAAGCTTCATGGACAACCCGAATCAAAGTAGTTGCGAGTCGGGGATTATTGAAAATTCCATTTGGCTTAATCTTTGGCTTCCTTGCCATACTACTCATAGAAATGTTCAGAGTGGGTGTTATTACGAATGGAATTCATTGGGTTACACTTTCACTCTCAATATACCTGCTATTAGCTTGGCTCTACCTATTCCTTTATAAACTGATGCTGAACAGAATATTTAAACAAGCGATTACTTGGTCAGCGATTATCAATAGTATAATGTTGGAGGTAGGGATTATTGTCGCGTTTATTGTTACGGGATTGGGTCTTTCACTTGCTCTAAGCTAATCACCTATCCGTCAACGCTACTGCTGTGACAACCCCCATTGTTTTGCTGTGACAACCCCCATTGTTTTACTTAAAATAATCGCCTAACCCCTTGTTATATAAGGTCTAAACCGTCACTGTGATGAAAGGTTGTTTTTACTCATCACCAGATAAAACACGTTTGATGTATGCATCAATCTTGTTCATCTTTTCAGAGCCAATGCGAGAGAACTCGAATTTCACCATGTTTCTATCAGCACTGCGACTTACCTTGGCATAAGCGTTTTTGTCATCAAACTCAGCCAGCTTATGTGTTTTCCATGTGGCTTTTTTAGGCTTACCGGTAGTATTCTCTACGACGAACGATTCCAGTAAATCTAAGGTTTCTCTTTGGCTTTCAGAAACGTCCTTGGTCAAACCAGTCAGGTTCTTTTTGAACTCTGCCATTGATTTGTCAATTTCTTTACCCGCTTTAATTAGTGCTCTTTGGTGTTTGGCAAGCTTGCTGTAGAAGCTATTTGGTATACCCTCAAAATCCACAAATACTTTGCGCATTGAAAGCTCAACATTATTCGCTTCGAGTCGCTTACGTAATGACTCCCTACCGATTGAAAGAGCTGCTGCTAAGTCTTCAACCTTAGTATTTTCAACATCAATACCTTGACGTTCCGCTATGGTCAAAAGATACCTTGCATGTTCAGGGTATGACCAACGCTTAACCTCTTGGCTATCGTTGATGATACCAAGCATTTGATCATCCCTAACACCTTCCTGTAACTCCCACAGTGGTAAATCAACACCACCATTGATACACGAAAAACGACGACGACTTGCATCTAAAAGCAATAGCTTGCCAGTAGTAGGGCATCTAATAGCAACGCCCTCCTGGTTAACGCCGTTCTCACAGATAGACGGGAAAATGTCTCTGACAGCGTCTAACGTAAGTGCTTCTTGGTTACGTGGGTTGAGAGGGTGAATATCTGTTTTGGACTCTACTTCAGATGCAGGGATGACAACACGTTTCGCCGTTACTGTCCCTTTTAAATATGTTCGAGTCTGAGAGCTGGTTAGGCTACTAGTGCGTGACTTGGCGCTGCCAGTCAACAAGCTCTTGCCTTTTTTCATCATAGATTCACCTACTTATTGTTCTTACTTGTTAACGCTTTCAAATCAGAGATAAACGTATTGTATACCTCGTTCACAGAATTGATTGCATCATAGTATTGAATATCAGTACATGTACTTTCAGAACGAATGATGTCATAGATAGTACGATTCTTGTCGGCAGCTTCATGGAAGAACGGGCTATGCTTAATAGCCTTAGTGATCATATCGCTCCCCACCGTTCTTAGAAGTCGATCATAAGTCTTGCGCTCTTGCTTATTAGCCTCGTTGTAGTTTACTGGCAAGATTTTGAACCACTTCACGTTGTCACCTTGAGATGGTAAATCCTCTAACTGCTCAGACATAGTTAGAAGGTAAGACATTGTACTAACGTAGTCGTAAGTTCTTGGTGTTACAGGAGAAAGGATCATGTCGGCAGCTTCAATAGCTGACCAAGTAATAGGACTGTTCTGAGGTGGCAGGTCTAAATAAATGATGTCGTATTGTGATTTCAGAATTGGCACAACTTTGTTAGCAAACGCTGTCAGTAACTCAACACGCTTTTCTTTGTCCAGTGACCAGTAAAGCTTTGTAAACTGCTCATCCGTTGGGAAAGCAGTCATGACATCGAGGTTTGGTAAATGTGTCGAGAATGGAGCCGCTAGAACCACATCCTCAAAACTATGTCCTGCTTCTTGAAACTCAGTTGCTTCATTTACAAACTCTTGAGAATCAAACTCTTTAAATAGTGAGCGAAGCAAGTCAGATAGTGTGATGAAAACTTCTTCACTCTCATCCTCTACGTTAATAATACCTCGCGCACTGCCTTGAGGGTCGAGGTCAATAATAAGAACACGAGCATTCAGATTAAGGTCTAGCGCCGTCTTAACAGCAAGTGATGTGTTCGTCGTGGTTTTACCCGTACCACCTTTGTAGTTGCTGACTAACACAACTGTTGAATCATGATTATCAGAGAACTTTTCAAAGCCAAAGTGGTTCATTACGGCATGCACTTGTTCTAGTGTAAACATGTGGCTTCTATTGTAGAAGTAGGGTTCATCAATAACACCTTCTTCAATCAACTGTGCGATTCGCTTGTTATACGTGTTTTTCGATAAACCAAGAATATCGACACCTAGAGTAGTTTTGTTAACAGCATGGTTATGAACTAGGCGAGTTACACCATTTTCCAAAAGGTCATCTTTAAAACGAATCGCTGACTGTTCTAACAGTTCTTCTTTAAGCGATACGTTTTCATGAAACATTCTGGTTCCCAGGTCGGTAGCTTTTTCTTTGAAGTTCATGCGTTATTGATCCTGTTGAGTATGTCCTTTGAGTTAAAAATAGACTACATGCTAATTGAACCAATAACAAGTTCATTTTTAATTTTTTGGTTCATTTTTGGTGAAATCAAAAATCACATTTAATAAGTTGTTTTCTTATTAAATGTTATCAGCACAGGCGAACGTAAACTTCAATGGAGGGTAAAAATATATAAGCAACTAATAAGTTATTTTCTTATTAAATATTAATTTAGGAAAGAGCTAATAGGGTGATACTTTGAAACTATAAGGTTATAAAATTAAAGAGAGGATTTGACCAGCATGAATATTATCTATCCTAAAAACGCACCCGAAAAACTTAGAAAGAAGACAGAGAAAGCACTAAGAATGCTTAGCGAAGGAGCAATAAGATTCCGTGTATCAAGTCGGTACGGCTATAAAACCCTCAGCTTGGGCAAGTACGAAAGGATGGTAAAGACCGGTGAAAGCATACATATCTTCAGCCAACATAGTGACTATGAAAAGTTTATCAACCAAGCAAGGTAGATAGGGGAGCCTTGCTTGGTTTGGCTAAGTTATTTCTTTAAGAACATTTGTTCAAACATGTTGTCTACCTCACGGCGTTTTTCAGCCAGCTTCAGTTCTTCTTCATTCGGTTCATCTGGAATCCTATTGCTCTCAACAAGTTTATTTATTTCATCTTCCAGAACTTCAGCATGTCCTTCATTGCCAAGTCGTAAAAACAAACTATGAATCTCACGCAGTGTTGGTAGAACATCACCACCTTCAGATTCAATGTCTTGCTTCTGTTGCATCAAAGAAGATATTTTGCTGTAACAAGCTTCAGCTTCCTTAAGGCTAAGTTGGTTCTTCCACTTGACCAAAAATCGAATTTTACAACCGCCATCGCTGCTTGGCTCAACCTCATACCCTTGTAGTCCGTCCTTAGTGATGATTTCTAACTTATCTTTAGCGATTGGATTCGTAGCAATATCAGCAAGTGCAGGGGCAATAATCCGACTAATAAAGGCACTATGCCTAATGTATGTTTTCTTGAGTACTTTGCCTTTGTCGGTTTTAACACCAAATAGTACCTGAAGCTTATCCACCGAAATGAAATACATTTCAGTCTGATTGGAACGGTAACGGCACAAAAACTCAAAAACTCTTTTAGTGTTGGGATTTGTAAGCTTCTTAAATATATTGTTATCAATTTTGGCGTGACCATTTTTGTGAGAGTTGATGATGTATAGCTCTCTAAGTTCGCCGTTAGGTTTAATTGTAAGCGTTCCATCAGCATAAGTGACTTTAGCTAAAAGCGGATAGTACGCGAACGACCCCTTGTCATCTTCGATCCCTATTTGTTTCTCACCAAGAGACTTAGCGGGTTTCTTCAGGGTTGTAGCCAGGTACTTAACATCAATATCAAACCATTGAGTTAACTGACTCGTGTTGAATCTGTATTCAGGAACAAAATGTTGATCGTTATTCTTGTTCCAATCACTTTCTTTCATATGGGTTAGCATCAGTGCGAACATGTCCATCATTCGGCATGTAAGGCTAGTTGACGCATAAATTAACCCATGCGTTTTAAAGTGATAATCTAAGTGGTCTTCAGTAACCAGCTCTATATTCTTTTCCGTCATACGTGTACTTAAATTTGTTGTTTCACCACAACACTCGGTCCAATAGACACGAAACTCAGTTTATATTAGCACAAGACTAAGTAAAAACCAGCACAAAACTCAGTTCACAATGGGAGGCATGTCATGAGTTTTTACTAGTAGCATTTTCACAAAGAGCATGTATCCCCATGAAAGTAAAATCTTAAGGTGTTGATTTAAAACATTTAATTCATTATACCATTTGTATTGGGATTTCCTAAACCTCAAGTTTTAAATGAACTCTCTGAATAAACCCACCACAAAAAAAAGTAAAAAACCACAAAACTCAGTACAAAAATCACAAAACTAAGTTCAACCACCACAAAAATAAATACAACCAGCACAAAAATAAGTTCAAACCATCCAAAAACCAGCGTAAGTTCATAAATTTTAAGTGCTAAACCACAAAAAAAATTTATGAGTTCAGATGTATGTATGCTTTTAATGAACCTTATACCTCATGACCACACAAACAAACCTGTGCAAAACCTGTAGATATCCTGTGATTTACCACAAAAATAAATTCAAGTAGCCACAAAAAAAAGTCGAAAGATCACAAAATTAAATCTACCTATCACAAAAAAATGATCCTTCAGCACAAAAAAATGATCATTTCGCACAAAATCAAATACATAAACACCAAAAAAAATACACAATAAGAAAAGAAAAACTTTATTAATCAGCGCCCTACGTGGTTATTTCGCTCCTTATAGGTATATATAAGATCTTAGAGGTGATCAAAGGTTTTCAAAAGTAAATTAAAGGTAAGATCATAGGTTTATAAAAAGAACAATAAAGTATTTTTCTATTTTTGTTAACTTAACAATATTGAGCATAACTGATGTTAGTTTAAGAAAGTCATTCTTGTTTTTGCCAGTGCAGGGATTACTGGTTTTGAATCACTGGCGGCAGAATACCGTCAGTTACCTTTAGATCTCGATGCATTGGGGCTTGTTGCAAAAACCTCACAGCCCGCAAGACTTTAACTATGATTGACCACTGAGCAATGCGTTATGGCCAAGTCTGAATTTACATGGCGACATTTCATCCTTGAACTTATCTTATGGTGTGTGCGGTGGTATGGCACTACCGCAATGAGCTACGCAAACCTCAGTGATATGTTAGCCGAACGCGGTGTATTAATGAATCGCTCCACGATTTATTCTTCTCTCATAAGCGCAATAAAGAGGCGCTCAGATAGACACCTCAGTCGCATCTTCTATTTTACAAAAAAATCCTGACAAAAACTGTGTTTAATGTATTGGAAGATTAAACACAGTTCACTACCACAATGTCTTTAATGTCGGTAATGGTTAGAGTATCTGACAGACAGTCCGGTCCGTTTTATTTACTTCTAAGAGCCACAGACAAAGATTCACGCTCTCGTTCGGATAGAGACAAGTCGCTTTGCAGTTGAGATATTTGTCTTTGCAGCTCAACCAGTTGACCTTGTGCCGCGGCTAATTGTTTACTGTCAGATTTCGCGTCTGTCAACTCTCCAGATAAACGCTCAATTTCCGCTTTGCGGCTTTCTTCTTGAGTTCGTAACTGAACGACAGTTGTACGCTCATTAGCCAGTAGATGCAGTGCTTCATCGTGTTGGAGTTGTGTCTTTTCATGGAGAGCTTGCTCAATCTCTCTTTTGGCTTGATCGACAGTGAGCAACTTCACTTGCTCTCGTAAGCCTGTGCATTCTTGCTCAGCTTTATCGGCTCGTAGGTTTGCCGCTTGTACCAGGCTTTGTGCTTCACTTTTTGCGTTGAGGACTAAAAGCTCACATTTATTTTCATTATCAGAAATCGACTTTTCAGTTTCTTTCTTAGCTTCTTCGCTCAAGGCTATCGCTTCGGTCGCCCTTTGCTCGGCCTTGTCGACTTGTTCAAGGGCTTTGGTTGCTTTTTCATTGGCTTCATTGATTAATTGGGTTGCTTTAGCTTCAGCCATTTCAATACGGTGGAGGCAGTCTTTTTCTTTTTCCTCCAATAGCTCTATAGCCTCATCTAACTGAGCTTTTTGGTCGGAGAGCATTTGTTGAAGAGTCGCAGTTTTACGTTCGACAACGCTCTGCATTTCATCCGCTAATAACTGAGCAATCTTACTACTACCTAGCTCATCAGCCATCTTTAACACTTCAGCATTTCGCTTGTCGTTAAAGTCGCGTAAAAGCTTGGAGACGGTTTCAGTCTTGCCACCTGTCACTTGCATAACATTGCGAACCGATGGTTTAGTCCCTTGATTTAACATTGCAGTGGCAGCTTTTGATACCAAATCAAAGGTCACGCCTGATTGTTCCGCCATGGTTGAACACTCCAAATAAACTTAACTGAATAAATTATAGCCCATTGGGAAACGGGTAACAAGTGTTTCCCAATAAATTCGTTTCCCTTGTGAACTTAAAAAACACCATGACGGTGGTCGATTCAAGGGTTTGAAGGGATACGGATACTGAATGAAGGCCAGTTTGATTTTTGATTACGTCGTGATGAGTCGAAACTGAGGATGCAGTAGAGTTCCGCCTTCCTCAATGAACTCTTCAATATCTTTGGAATTTACGCATGAAAAGAGGTGCTCAGATAAGCACCTCAGTCACATCTACTATTTTTACAACTATCCTTGTAAAAGTGTGCTTGGTGTATTGGAAAATTAAACACAGTTCACTACCACAATGTCTTTAATGTCGGTGTAGTAGTTCTCCAGCTCTAACATTTCTATTTCACCTTGTCGTTCTTGGTAGCCGCGTTGCTGGCTCGCAAAACCGATCACACCTTTACCGAAACGATCGTTCAGTATATCTAGGGTACTGTTCAAGGTGTCTTTGTTATCAAATCGATTAAATAGCTCGAACTGTTTTACTTCAGCATCAATAAGGCTAGGGGCACCGACACCAACTTTGTATATCGGTTGCTTGGCAAGGTTATCGGGGAGCAAATCTTCGAACAAGGCACGTAATTGTTTCAGAGCAAAACAGGTATCGGTTAGGCCGTTCTCTAAGGCGAGTTCACCACGACGATAAAACGGTGGGCAACGGTCGTATTTTGAGGTACTTACAAAGACGGATAGAGTTTTCATCTCGCTTTTTTGGTCTCGTATTTTTCGCATTACTTCAGCGCAGTGGTGGGCTAACTCTGCAAAAAGGTCGTCTTGATGGTGTAAGCGATCACGGTAAGAAGCGGTAGACCATATCTGTTTTTTCTTTTCTCGCTCAGCGGAAAAGTCCAAACAGGTAATGCCATTGAGCTCTGATATGACGTTGGCTACGTTGATGGAATAACGTTTTTGATAGGTTTTGATATTGCACTGTTTGAGTTGGTAGGCTGTTACAATGCCTTCTTGTGTCAGGTGTTTATTCAGTTGTCTTCCAATGTTCCAAAGCTTACCTACGGGCATTTGCTTTAAAACCATATCGGTTTCTTTTTCACTGAGTAATACACATTGTCCCTGGTAAGGTTGGCAGTTCTTCGCCGCCCACGAGGCGACTTTGGCCAAGGTCAGAGTTTTACCGACACCTGCTCCTGTCGGTACGCCAGTTTCTTTGTAGATGGCTTTGCGTAAGTTTTGTACGTACTCATTAAGATCGACGTTAATGCGGTGCAGGTGGCTCACATCAAAAAACATTTCATCTACGCTATAGCGCATGGAACGAGCACCTTCTATGCGCTTTTCAAGGGCTGTCATAAAGCGATCTGAATGGTGAGAAAAGGTGTTGAAGTTGGCTTTATACACAATGCCTTTGTGCATCCGTAAGCGGTCTATTTCTTCCCAAATTGGGGTGAATTTTGCAATACCGATGTTAGTGCAAGCGCGGTTAGCTGCAATGGAGATCCCTTGGCCAGCTGTGACCAGTAATGGGGTGTTTCTTAGGGCGGGCTTGTAGGTCACGCATGCTTCTGCATAAAAACGTGTGCCATCACACAAACAGATCATAAGGAAATAGGGCGGTGTAGCCGTAAGCTGTAACGTACAACGCCGTGTAGGCGAGTGTAATCGTCTGGGTTCATTTGGTATGGCTTGAAGCTGGGATTATCTGAATACAGGGTTCTGTTGTGCAGGTTGACGCGTTTTACGACAAGATCGTTGTTTAAGGAAAGCACGATAACGTCTTCATTCTCGGGGGTTAGGTGGCGCTCCAATACTAGAATATCTTGGTCCCAAATGTACGGCAGCATGGAGAGGCCAGCTGCACGACATAAGATGGTGGAATGCTCTTGGGTGATCACAAGTTGGTGTAGGTCGAGTTCGGTTAAATCATGGTGCCATGGTAATAACGGCGGTTGTCTGAAGTGATGGATAGAGAGAGTGATAACGCCAATGACATGTAAGTCATCCCACTCTTTGTCTGATGCAGCAATGTGTTGGCATAGCTCGTTCCAACGAGCGATATGGTTTTCGCCGTGTTGCTCAAATACAACAAGATCGCTGTTTAGAGGCTGAAAGACACTATCTATGAGTAACCAGTCTCCTTTAGCGATCCCCAGCCTTTTGTAAGTACTATCGGCAGCCAGTAATCGCATAGATGAATGGCTATGTACAAACATTGTTTGTAGGTTTAGCGATTTTTTTCGAAAGCGAATAGTGGGGTTTTCAAAGCCGGTGATCCCTGCCTGTACGTAAGTGTTAAGTGTAATCATTTTTAAATATAACTGTATGCATGTACAGTTATATTAGGATCATTTTGTGTAGGTGGCAAGGTTTGAGAAGCTTGGCCATAACACCTTGCTCAGTGATGAACCACAGTCAAAGCTTCGC